>NZ_RAWD01000091.1:0-29294 GCF_003612065.1 Corallococcus sp. CA047B | reverse complement strand
GGGCGGAGGACAACTTCTTCGACCTGGGAGGCCACTCGCTGCTGGCGACGCAGGCGATGTCGCGGGTGCGCGGTGCCTTCGGGGTGGAGCTGCCCCTGCGGGCCCTCTTCGAGGCGTCCACCGTCTCTAAGCTCGCGCTGCGCGTGGAGGCGGCGCAGCGGGCGGGACAGGAAGCCCTGGTCCCGAAGCTCGTGGCGGTGGATCGCGCCGCGAGCGACCTGCCGCTGTCGTTCGCGCAGCAGCGAATGTGGTTCCTGGATCAGCTTCAGCCGGGCAGCGCCTCTTACAACATGGCGTCCGCGGTGAAGCTGTCGGGGCGTCTGGATGTGGCGGCCCTGGAGCGCACGTTCGCGGAGCTGGTGCGTCGGCACGAGGCGCTGCGGACGACCTTCGAGACCCGGGACAGCCAGCCTGTCCAGGTCATCGCTCCCCGAGTCGCGTCGGCCCTTGAAGTGATCGTGCTCCCCGGTCGGACCGCCGCCGAGCAGGCCGCCGAAGTGAGCCGGTTCGCGAGGCAGGAGACCACCCGTCCGTTTGACCTGAGCCGGGGACCGCTCTTCCGCGCGAAGCTGGCGCGGCTGTCGGAGACCGAGCACGTGCTGGTGCTGGTGATGCACCACATCGTGTCGGACGGCTGGTCGATGGACGTGCTCGTGCGCGAAGTGGCGGCGCTCTACGGCGCTTACGCGGCGGGCCGTGCGTCACCGTTGCCGGAGCTGGAAGTGCAGTACGCGGACTACGCGGCGTGGCAGCGCGGCTGGTTGCGCGGCGACGTACTGGAAGGCCAGCTCGGTTGGTGGCGCCAGCAGTTGGAAGGCGCCCCGCACGCGCTGGAGCTGCCGACGGACCGGCCGCGTCCGGCGACCCAGAGCTTCCGAGGCGCAAGGACTGGAATCCAGTTGCCGCGAGCGCTGGAGGAGGGCGTGGCGGCCCTGGCGCGTCAGGAGGGGGCGACGCCCTTCATGGTGCTGCTGGCGGCATGGCAGGTGCTGCTGGCGCGCTACAGCGGGCAGCAGGACATCAGTGTGGGAACGCCCATCGCGGGTCGTAACCGCACGGAGCTGGAAGGACTCATCGGCTTCTTCGTGAACACGCTGGTGCTGCGCACGAAGCTGGAGGAGCGCGCGAGCTTCCGTCAGGTGCTGCGTCAGGTGCGAGAGACGACGCTGGGCGCGTACGCGCACCAGGAAGTGCCGTTCGAGAAGCTGGTGGAGGAGCTGAAGCCGGAGCGCGACCTGAGTCGTTCGCCGCTCTTCCAGGTGATGTTCACGATGCAGAACACGCCGGGCGGCTCGGGAGAAGCGCTGCCGGGTGGGCTCGTGCTGAGCCCGGTGGAGACAGAAGGCACCACGGCGAAGTTCGACCTGACGCTGGGAATGGCGGAGACGGGTCGAGGCCTCGCGGCGTCGCTTGAGTACAACACGGACCTGTACGACGCGGAGACGGCACAGCGGCTGTTGGGTCATCTCGGGACGTTGCTGGGCGCCATCACGAAGAACGCGGATGCGAGCGTCTGGGATCTACCGCTGATGGAGACGGTGGAGCGCCAGCAGGTGCTGACGCGCTTCGCGGGGGACGTGGCCCCGGAGCGAGAGGGTGCGGAAACCCTCCACGGCCTCTTCGCGGCGCAGGCGGAGAAGACGCCAGCAGCGGTGGCGGTGGTGCACGAAGGCACGGCGCTGACGTACGCGCAGGTGGAAGCGCGGGCGAATCAGTTGGCGCGTCACCTTCGGACGTTGGGGGTGGGGGAAGAGAGCCGAGTCGGCGTGTGCGTGGAGCGCACGGAAGCGATGGTGGTGGCGCTGCTAGGCGTGCTGAAGGCTGGAGCCGCGTACGTGCCGCTGGACGCGACGTACCCGAAGGAACGACTGGCCTACATGCTGGAGGGGACAGGCGCGCCGGTGGTGGTGACCCAGGCGGGCCTGGAGGATGTGCTGCCGGAGTACACGGGTCAGCGCGTGCGGTTGGACACGGACGCGGTGCGGTTGGGTGGCTACGAAACCACTCCGCCGGCACAGGCGAGCACGCCTGCGCAGTTGGCGTACGTGCTGTACACGTCGGGAAGCACCGGACGGCCGAAGGGCGTAGCGGTAACGCACGCAAGCGCGGTGGCCTTCCTCCATTGGGCGACGGGCACGTTCAAGCCGGAGCAACTGAAGGGAGTGCTGGCGGCAACGTCGCTGAACTTCGACCTGTCGGTGTTCGAAGTCTTCGCGCCGCTGGTGAGTGGCGGCACGGTGGTGGTGGCGGAGAACGCGCTGGCGCTGGCGGGGCTGAAGGAAGCCGGACGCGTGACGCTGCTGAACACGGTGCCTTCAGCGGTGGCGGAGCTGGTGCGAAGCGGAGGCATTCCCGCCAGCGTGGAGACGGTGAACCTGGCCGGAGAGGCACTGCCAAACCGACTGGTGCAAGTGCTGTACGCGCTGCCGCAGGTGAAGGAAGTCAACAACCTCTACGGCCCGACGGAGGACACGACGTACTCGACGCACGCGAGGGTGGAGCGCGGAGCGAAGACGGAGCCGCGAATCGGCCGTCCACTGGAGGGCACGCAGGCGTACGTGCTGGACGCGAAGGGCCAGCCGACGCCGGTGGGAGTGCCGGGAGAGCTGTACCTGGGAGGCGAAGGATTGGCGCGCGGTTACCTGGGGCAGCCCGGGCTGACGGCGGAGCGCTTCGTGCCGGACGGCTTCAGCGAGAAGGCCGGAGCACGGCTGTACCGCACGGGCGACAAGGTGCGGTGGGGCCGGGACGGGACGCTGGAATACCTGGGCCGAATGGACTTCCAGGTGAAGGTGCGAGGCTTCCGCATCGAGCTGGGAGAAGTGGAAGCGGCGCTGGGCGCCCAGCCGCAGGTGCGCGACGTGGTGGTGGTGGTGCGGGAGGACGCACCGGGAGACAAGCGGCTGGTGGCGTACGTGGTGGCGCAGCCGAACCACACGGCGGACGCCACGACGCTCCGAGGTGCGCTGAAGGGCCGGTTGCCGGAGTACATGGTGCCGTCGGCCTTCGTGACGCTTCCGGCCCTGCCGCTCAACGCGAACGGGAAGGTGGACCGCAAGGCCCTCCCGAAGCCGGAGGCCGGAGCGGAGCGCACGCACGCGTACGTGGCCCCGCGCACGGAAACCGAAGAGGTGTTGGCGAACCTCTGGGCGCAGGTGCTGGGCGTGAAGCAGGTAGGCATCGAGGACAGCTTCTTCGAGCTGGGAGGCCATTCGCTGCTGGCGACACAGGCGGTGTCGCGCATCCGCACGGCCTTCAACGTCGAGCTGCCGCTGCGAGCCCTCTTCGAAGCCCCCACGGTCGAGGAGCTGGCCCTCAAGGTGGATGCAGCCCGGAGCGCGGGGCTGGCCCTGGTGGCCCCCCGCCTGGAAGCCCTGCCGAGGACGGGACGGGAGCCGTTGTCCTTCGCGCAGCAGCGCCTCTGGCTGCTGGATCAGCTCCAGCCGGGAGGGGCGTCGTACAACCTCCCGATGGCGGTGCGGCTGACGGGCACCGTGGACGTGGAGGCCCTGCGTCGCACGTTCGATGAACTCGTGCGCCGCCACGAGTCCCTGCGCACGACGTTCCAGGTGCACGACGGCCAGCCCATTCAGGTGGTCGCTCCGTTCCAGGAAGCGACCTGGAGCTTCACGGCACTGGACGGCCTGCCGGAGTCACAGCGAGAGGGGACCCTCCGAAAGCAGGTGGGGGCTGAAGCCCTTCGTCCGTTCGACTTGAGCCAGGGTCCACTCTTCCGCGCGACGCTGGTGCGGCTGAGCGCCACCGAGCACGTGCTGGTGCTGGTGATGCACCACATCGTGTCCGACGGCTGGTCGATGGACGTGCTGGTGCGCGAAGTCTCCGCGCTCTACGGCGCGTACGCCGAGGGTCGTCCCTCGCCGCTGCCGGAACTGGCGGTGCAGTACGCGGACTACGCGGCGTGGCAGCGTGGGTGGCTGAAGGGCGAGGTGCTTGAGGCGCAACTCGGTTGGTGGCGCCAGCAACTCGAAGGCGCCCCGCACGCGCTGGAACTGCCGACGGACCGGCCGCGTCCGGCGGTGCAGCGCTTCCACGGTGCCAACGCCTCCATGCTGCTCCCGAAGGCGTTGAGCGAAACGCTGAAGACGTTGGCACGCCAGGAGGGCGCGACGTCCTTCATGGTGCTGCTGGCAGCGTGGCAGGTGCTGCTGGCGCGCTACAGCGGCCAGCAGGACATCAGCGTGGGAACGCCCATCGCGGGCCGGAACCGGACGGAGCTGGAAGGGCTCATCGGCTTCTTCGTGAACACGCTGGTGCTGCGCACGAAGCTGGAGGAGCGCGCGAGCTTCCGTCAGGTGCTGCGTCAGGTGAAGGAGACGACGCTGGGCGCGTACGCGCACCAGGAAGTGCCGTTCGAGAAGCTGGTGGAAGAGCTGCGCCCTGAGCGCGATCTGAGCCGCACGCCGCTGTTCCAGGTGATGTTCACGATGCAGACGGTCTCGCCGAACACGGGAGAGGTGCGTCCGAACGAAGGGCTGACGCTGCGGTCGCTGGAGACGGAAGGGTCGACGGCGAAGTTCGATCTGACGCTGGGGCTGGCGGAGACGGAGCAGGGGCTCGCGGCGTCGCTCGAATACAACACGGACCTGTACGACGCGCAGACGGCACGCCGACTGCTTGGGCACTTCGGGACATTGCTGGTTGGGCTCACGCAGGACGCGGATGCAAGCGTCTGGGACCTGCCGTTGCTGGAGACGGCGGAGCGCCAGCAGGTGCTGAAGCACTTCGCAGGGGCGGTGGCTCCGGAGCGTGAGTCCACTCAAGTCCTCCACGGTCTCTTCGCGGCACAGGCGGCGAAGACGCCGGCCGCGGTGGCGGTGGTGCACGAAGGCGCGGAGCTGACGTACGCGCAGGTGGAGGCGCGGGCGAACCAGTTGGCGCGTCACCTGCGGACGTTGGGAGTGGAGGAGGAGAGCCGGGTGGGCGTGTGCGTGGAGCGCACGGAAGCGATGGTGGTGGCGCTGCTGGGCGTGCTGAAGGCGGGAGCCGCGTACGTGCCGCTGGACGCGACGTACCCGAAGGAGCGTCTGGCCCACATGCTGGAGGGCACGGGCGCGCCAGTGGTGGTGACACAGGCAGGCCTGGAAGACGTGCTGCCGGAGTACTCGGGCCAGCGCGTGCGACTGGACACGGATGCCAAGGTACTGGACGGCTACGTCGCCTCACCCCTGAGCGCGAGCAGCGTCCCCAGCCAGTTGGCGTACGTGCTGTACACGTCAGGAAGCACGGGCCGTCCGAAGGGCGTAGCGGTAACGCACGCAAGCGCAGTGGCCTTCCTCCATTGGGCGACGGGCACGTTCAAGCCTGAGCAACTGAAGGGAGTGCTGGCGGCAACGTCGCTGAACTTCGACCTGTCGGTATTCGAAGTCTTCGCGCCGCTGGTGAGTGGCGGCACGGTGGTGGTGGCGGAGAACGCGCTGGCGCTGGCTGGATTGAAGGACGCTGGACGGGTGACGCTGCTGAACACGGTGCCGTCGGCGGTGGCGGAGCTGGTGCGAAGCGGAGGCATTCCTCCCAGCGTGGAGACGGTGAACCTGGCCGGAGAGGCCCTGCCAAACCGACTGGTGCAAGCGCTGTACGCGCTGCCGCAGGTGAAGGAAGTCAACAACCTCTACGGCCCGACGGAAGACACGACGTACTCGACGCACGCGAAGGTGGAGCGCGGAGCGAAGACGGAGCCGCGAATCGGCCGTCCGCTGGAGGGCACGCAGGCATACGTGCTGGACGCGAAGGGCCAGCCGGTGCCGGTGGGCGTGCCGGGAGAGCTGTACCTGGGAGGCGAGGGACTGGCGCGCGGCTACCTGGGGCAGCCGGGGCTGACGGCGGAGCGCTTCGTACCGGACGGCTTCAGCGAGAAGGCCGGAGCACGGCTGTACCGCACGGGCGACAAGGTGCGGTGGGGCCGAGACGGGACGCTGGAATACCTGGGCCGAATGGACTTCCAGGTGAAGGTGCGAGGCTTCCGCATCGAGCTGGGAGAGGTGGAAGCGGCGCTGGGGGCGCAGCCTTCCATCCGCGACGCGGTGGTGGTGGTGCGGGAGGACGCACCGGGTGACAAGCGGCTGGTGGCGTACGTGGTGGCGCAGCCGAACCACACGGTGGACGCCACGACGCTGCGGAGTGCACTGAAGGGCCGGTTGCCGGAGTACATGGTGCCGTCGGCCTTCGTGATGCTTCCGGCCCTGCCGCTCAACGCGAACGGGAAGGTGGACCGCAAGGCGCTGCCGAAGCCGGAGGCTGGGGCAGAGCGCACGCACGTCTACGTTGCGCCGCGCAGCCAGACGGAGCAGGTGCTCGCCTCGCTCTGGGAGTCGGTGCTGGGAGTGAAGCAGGTAGGCATCCAGGACAACTTCTTCGAACTGGGAGGCCATTCGCTGCTGGCGACGCAGGCGGTGTCGCGCATCCGCACGGCGTTCAACGTCGAACTGCCACTGCGAGCCCTCTTCGAAGCCCCCACCGTCGCGGAGCTGGCCCTCAAGGTCGAGGCGGCACGGAGCACGGGACAGGCGTTGACGGTGCCGAAGCTGGAATCCGTGGCGCGGACGGGACGGGAGCCGTTGTCCTTCGCGCAGCAACGCCTCTGGCTGCTGGATCAGCTCCAGCCGGGAGGCGCGTCGTACAACCTCCCGATGGCGGTGCGGATGAGTGGCACCGTGGACGTGGAGGCCCTGCGTCGCACCTTCGACGAACTGGTGCGGCGCCACGAATCCCTGCGCACGTCGTTCCAGGTGCACGACGGTCAGCCCTTCCAGGTGGTTGCTTCGTCTCAAGAAGTGGCCTGGAGCTTCACTGCACTGGACGGTGTGCCGGAGGCCCTGCGTGAGAAGGAACTCCGGAGTCGGGTGAGCGCGGAAGCCCTGCGTCCGTTCGACTTGAGCCAGGGTCCGCTCTTCCGCACGAAGCTGCTGCGGCTGACGGAAACGGAGCACGTGCTGGTGCTGGTGATGCACCACATCGTGTCCGACGGCTGGTCGATGGACGTGCTGGTGCGCGAAGTCTCGGCGCTCTACAGCGCCTACGCGGCGGGCCGCGTGTCACCGCTGCCGGAGCTGGCGGTGCAGTACGCGGACTACGCGGCGTGGCAGCGTGGATGGCTGAAGGGCGACGTGCTGGAGGCGCAGCTCTCCTGGTGGCGTCAGCAGTTGGCGGGCGCCCCGCATGCGCTGGAACTGCCGACGGACCGGCCGCGTCCGGCGGTGCAGCGCTTCCATGGCGCCAACGCGTCCCTGCTGCTCCCGAAGGCGTTGAACGAAACGCTGAAGACGCTGGCACGCCAGGAGGGAGCCACGTCCTTCATGGTGCTGCTGGCGGCATGGCAGGTCCTGCTGGCGCGCTACAGCGGCCAGCAGGACATCAGCGTGGGAACGCCCATCGCGGGCCGCAACCGTACGGAGCTGGAAGGACTCATCGGCTTCTTCGTGAACACGCTGGTGCTGCGCACGAAGCTGGAGGAGCGCGCGAGCTTCCGTCAGGTGCTGCGTCAGGTGAAGGAGACGACGCTGGGTGCGTACGCGCACCAGGAGGTGCCGTTCGAGAAGCTGGTGGAGGAGCTGAACCCGGAGCGCGACCTGAGCCGCACGCCGCTCTTCCAGGTGATGTTCACGATGCAGACGGTCTCGCCGAACACGGGAGAGGTGCGTCCGAACGAAGGGCTGACGCTGCGGTCGCTGGAGACGGAAGGGTCGACGGCGAAGTTCGATCTGACGCTGGGGCTGGCGGAGACGGAGCAGGGGCTCGCGGCGTCGCTCGAATACAACACGGACCTGTACGACGCGCAGACGGCACGCCGACTGCTTGGGCACTTCGGGACATTGCTGGTTGGGCTCACGCAGGACGCGGATGCAAGCGTCTGGGACCTGCCATTGCTGGCAACCGAAGAGCGTCAGCAGGTGCTGAAGCGCTTCGTGGGCACGGTGTCTCCTGAAGTGGCCGGGGGCACGGAGACGATTCACGGACGCTTCACGGAACAGGTGAAGCGGACGCCGGACGCGGTGGCGGTGGAGCACGAAGGGACGCGGCTGACGTACGCGCAGGTGGATGCGCGTGCGAACCAACTGGCGCGTCACCTGCGGACGTTGGGGGTGGGTGAAGAGAGCCGGGTGGGCGTGTGCGTGGAGCGCTCGGTGGAGTTGGTGGTGGCGGTGTTGGGCGTGCTGAAGGCGGGGGCGGCGTACGTGCCGATGGATGGGATGTACCCGAAGGAACGACTGGCCTACATGCTGGAGGCCACGGGCGCGCGGGTGGTGGTGACGCAGGCGAGCCTGGAGGACGTGCTGCCGGAAGTCAGCGGGCAGCGCGTGAGACTGGACACGGACGCGAGCCTGTTGGCCACGTATCCGGAAGAGGGTTTGGGCAACACGGGAGCGGCTGGGCAGTTGGCGTACGTGCTGTACACGTCAGGAAGCACGGGCCAGCCGAAGGGCGTGATGGTGCGCCACGGCTCGGTGCTCAACCTGCACGAGGGCCTGAAGCGGACGGTGTACCAGGGGCTGCCCGCGGGCTCGCGGGTGAGCCTCAACGCGCCGTTGGTGTTCGACGCGTCGGTGCAGCAGTGGGTGCAACTGCTGGACGGCCACCGCCTGTGCCTCGTGCCGGAGGCGACGCGCAAGGACGCGCAAGCGCTGGTGGCGTGGCAGCGGAGCAACGCCGTGGTGGCGCTGGACTGCACGCCGTCGCTGCTGAGGCTGCTGCTGGCGGAGGGCCTGCTGGAAGGAGAGGGCGCGCCTGCGCTGGTGGTTTCAGGCGGTGAAGCCATCGACGCGGCGATGTGGGCGGTGCTGGGCGCAGCGGAGCGCACGCGCACCTTCAACGTGTACGGCCCGACGGAGTGCACGGTGGACGCGACGGCGTTCGCGGTGGAGCGAGGCACGCAGCCGACGGTGGGCGTGCCGCTGCACAACGTGAGGTCGTACGTGCTGGACGCGAAGGGGCAGCCGGTGCCGGTGGGCGTACCGGGTGAGCTGTACCTGGGAGGCGAGGGACTGGCGCGCGGCTACCTGGGCCAGCCTGGGCTGACGGCGGAGCGCTTCGTACCGGACGGCTTCAGCGAGAAGGCAGGAGCACGGCTGTACCGCACGGGAGACAAGGTGCGGTGGGGCCGAGACGGGACGCTGGAGTACCTGGGCCGAATGGACTTCCAGGTGAAGGTGCGAGGCTTCCGCATCGAGCTGGGAGAGGTGGAAGCGGCGCTGGGGGCGCAGCCTTCCATCCGCGACGCGGTGGTGGTGGTGCGGGAGGACGCACCGGGTGACAAGCGGCTGGTGGCGTACGTGGTGGCGCAGCCAGGCCACACGGTGGACGCGACGACGCTGCGGAGTGCACTGAAGGGCCGGTTGCCGGAGTACATGGTGCCGTCGGCCTTCGTGACGCTGGAAGCGCTGCCGCTCAACGCGAACGGGAAGGTGGACCGCAAGGCGCTGCCGAAGCCAGAGGCCGGAGCGGAGCGCACGCACGTCTACGTGGCCCCGCGCACTCAGACGGAGCAGGTGCTCGCCTCGCTCTGGGAGGCAGTGCTGGGCGTGAAGCAAGTGGGCACGCAAGACAACTTCTTCGAACTGGGAGGCCATTCGCTGCTGGCGACGCAGGCAGTGTCGCGCATCCGCACGGCTTTCAACGTCGAACTGCCGCTGCGAGCCCTCTTCGAAGCCCCCACCGTGGCGGAGCTGGCCCTCAAGGTTGAAGCAGCGCTGGCCGCGAACCCGGGACTGTCCGTGCCGAAGCTGGTGGCTTCCGCTCGCACGGGCGCGGAGCCGTTGTCCTTCGCGCAGCAGCGTCTCTGGCTGCTCGATCAGCTCCAGCCCGGAAGCTCGTCGTACAACCTGCCCGCGACGGTGCGGCTCACGGGCGCGCTGGAAATCGGCGCGTTGCAGCGCACCTTCCAGGAGCTGGTGCGTCGCCACGAAGCACTGCGCACGACCTTCCAGGTGCGAGACGGGCAGCCCGTCCAGCACATCGACTCCACGCGCGAGCTGACGTGGGAAGTCGTGGCGCTCGACGCGGTGGACGCCGAGCAGCGCGAAGCCGACATGCGGCGTCGCGTCGAACTGGAAGCGCGGCGGCCGTTCGACCTGGGGCGGGACTCCCTGCTCCGCGTCACGCTGCTGCGCCTGTCCGAACAGGAACACGTCCTGGTGCTGGTGATGCACCACATCGTGTCGGACGGCTGGTCCACGGGCGTCCTCGTGCGTGAAGTGCAGGCGCTCTACGCGGCCTTCTCGCAGGGCCGTCCGTCTCCCTTGCCGGAGCTGGCGGTGCAGTACGCGGACTACGCGGTGTGGCAGCGCGGGTGGCTGAAGGGCGACGTCCTGGAGTCACAGCTGTCCTGGTGGCGGACCCAGCTCGCGGGCGCCCCGCATGCGCTGGAACTGCCCACGGACCGGCCTCGGGGCGGAGTGCAGACGTTCCGTGGCGCCCATCGTTCGGCGCAATGGCCGAAGGGGCTCGGAGAGCAGCTGACGTCCCTGGCACGCCAGGAGGGCGCGACACCCTTCATGGTGCTGCTGGCGGCCTGGCAGGTACTGCTGGCGCGCTACAGCGGGCAGGACGACATCACCGTGGGAACGCCCATCGCGGGTCGTAACCGCACGGAGCTGGAAGGGCTCATCGGCTTCTTCGTCAACACGCTGGTGATCCGCTCGCGGCTGGAGGGCAGTCCGAGCTTCCGGCAGGTGCTGCGGCAGGTGAAGGAGACGACGCTGGGTGCGTACGCGCACCAGGAGGTGCCGTTCGAGAAGCTGGTGGAGGAGCTGAAGCCGGAGCGCGACCTGAGTCGCTCTCCGCTGTTCCAGGTCATGTTCACGCTGCAGAACGCGGAGTCGGGAACGTCGGAGGCACCGGCCTCCGAAGGTGCCCTGTCCCTGCGCTCGCTCGAAACGCTCGGGAACACGGCGAAGTTCGACCTGACGCTGTCCATGATGGAAGGCCCCACGGGCCTCTTCGCGTCGCTCGAATTCAACACCGACCTCTTCGACCCGACGACGGCGGAGCGGATGTTGAAGCACCTGGGGTTGCTGCTGGACGGCGTCGCGAAGGACGCGGATGCGGACGTCTGGGACGTGCCGCTGCTGGATGCGCCCGAGCGTGAGCAGGTCCTGCTGCGCTGGAACGACACCCGCGCCGAGTTCCCCTCGGATGGTGCCGTGCACGAGCGTTTCGCCGCCCAGGCCGCGCGGACGCCCGGAGCGTTGGCGGTCGAGTCGGCCACGGGCGTGAGGCTGACGTACGGCGAGCTGGAGGCCCGGTCGAACCAGCTCGCGCGGCACCTGCGTGCGTTGGGCGTGGGGCCCGAGGTCCGCGTGGGCCTGTGCGTGGAGCGCTCGCCTGAGATGGTGGTGGGCATGCTGGCCGTGCTCAAGGCGGGCGGCGCATACGTCCCGTTGGATCCGGCCCATCCCCGCGAGCGGCTGGCGTACCTGCTGGACGACGCCCGGATGCCGGTGGTGCTCACGCAGCGTTCGCTGCGGGAAGCGTTGCCGGAAGGCCCGGCACACGTGCTGTGCCTGGACTCGGACTGGGACGCCCTCGTGGCGCCGGAGGCCGGAGTGCTGGCACCGGCGGCGGCGGGACAGCTCGCCTACGTCATCTACACATCAGGCTCCACCGGACGGCCGAAGGGCGTGGAGGTCGAACACGCGAACCTCGGCAACCTGGTGGCGTGGCATCAGCGCGCCTACGGCGTGACGGAGGCGGACCGCACGACACAGCTCGCGGGCCTGGCCTTCGACGCGTCCGTCTGGGAAATCTGGCCCACGCTCACCGCGGGCGCGAGTCTGCACCTGCCGCCGGAAGGGGTGCGCACCGCACCCGCGGAGCTGGTGCACTGGCTGACCGAACGGCGCATCACGGTCGCGTTCCTGCCCACGGTGCTCGCGGAGGCGGTGGTCGCCCGCGAGTGGCCCGGCACGACCGCGCTCCGCACACTGCTGACGGGCGGAGACCGGTTGCACCGAGTGGACGTCGAAGGCCTCCCGTTCCAGGTCGTCAACCACTACGGCCCCACGGAAGGCACGGTGGTCTCCACCGCGGCGGTGGTGCGCGCATCGACGCAGGCCCCGCCCATCGGTCAGCCCATCACCAACATGCGGGCCTACGTGCTGGATGCCCGCCTGCGGCCGGTCCCCATCGGGGTCGGTGGCGAGCTGTACGTCGCGGGCGCGGGAGTCTCGCGCGGCTACCTGCGCCGGCCCGCGTTGACAGCAGAGCGCTTCATCCCGGATCCGTTCACCTCCGAGCCCGGAGCCCGGCTGTACCGGACCGGCGACCGGGTGCGCTGGCTGGCCGAAGGGACGTTGGAGTTCCTGGGCCGCGCCGATGATCAGGTCAAGGTCCGTGGCTTCCGCATCGAACCGGGAGAAATCGAACAGGCGCTCGCCCTGCACCCGTCGGTGCGCGAGTGCGTGGTGGCCGTGCGCGACGACGCGCGAGGCGGCAAGCGGCTGGTGGCCTATGTCGTGGGCGAAGGCGCGACAGCACCGGAGACGGGCGTGCTCCACGCCTTCCTCCGTGAGCAGTTGCCGGAGTACATGGTGCCGTCGGCGTTCGTGGTGCTGAGCGCCCTGCCGCTCAACGCGAACGGCAAGGTGGACCGGCGCGCCCTGCCGGCCCCCGAGGCGGACGTATCCCGGACGGGCCCGAGGGTGGCCCCCAGCACCCCGACGGAGGTGTTGCTGGCGAGCCTCTGGGCCCAGGTCCTGGGCGTGTCCCAGGTGGGCGCGGAGGACAGCTTCTTCGAGCTGGGTGGGCACTCGCTGCTGGCCACCCAGGCGATGTCGCGCATCCGGTCCGCGTTCGGCGTGGAGCTGCCGTTGCGTGCGCTCTTCGAGGCACCCACGGTGTCCCGCCTCGCGCTGAAGGTGGACGAAGCGGTGCGTGCGACCCATGACACCGCGCGGTCCACGGTTCCGGCCCTGGTGCCGGTGGCGAGGACGGGCGCCGAGCCGCTCTCCTTCGCGCAGCAGCGCCTGTGGTTCCTGGATCAGCTCCAGCCGGGAAGCGCGCAATACAACCTGCCGACCGCCATCCGGTTGTCGGGGCGGTTGGATGTGCCGGCCCTGGAGCGCACGTTCGCGGAGCTGGTGCGTCGGCATGAGGCCCTGAGGACAACGTTCCAGGTCCGCGAAGGCGAGCCGGTCCAGGTCATCACGCCGATTGCTTCCACGGGGACGCTGCGCCTCATCGACCTCTCGGCGAGAGCGTCCGAGGCACGGCAGGACGAAGTCCGGCGCATCGTGGAGACAGAGGTCGCGCGTCCCTTCGACTTGAGCCAGGGCCCGCTGTTCCGAGCAACCCTGCTCACGGCGTCGGAAGAGGAGCACGTGCTGGTGCTGGTCATGCACCACGCGGTGTCGGACGGCTGGTCGATGCGGGTGCTGGTGCGCGAAGTGGTCGCGCTCTACGCCGCATTCGCGGAGGGCCGCGAGTCACCGCTGCCCGAGCTGTCGGTGCAGTACGCGGACTACGCGGCGTGGCAGCGCGGGTGGCTGAAGGGCGAAGTGCTGGAGGCACAGATCGCCTGGTGGCGTCAGCAGTTGTCGGGGGCTCCGAGGACGCTCGAACTGCCGACGGATCGTCCAAGGCCCGCGGTCCAGACGGTGCGGGGTGCGCTCGCTTCGGTGCGGTTGCCGAAGTCGCTGGAGGACGCGGTGTCGGCCCTGGCACGCCAGGAGGGCGCGACGTCCTTCATGGTGCTCCTGGCGGCGTGGCAGGTGCTGCTGGCGCGCTACAGCGGGCAGGCCGACATCAGTGTGGGAACGCCCATCGCGGGCCGCAACCGCACGGAGCTGGAAGGGCTCATCGGCTTCTTCGTCAACACGCTGGTGATCCGCTCGCGGCTGGAGGGCAGTCCGAGCTTCCGGCAGGTGCTGCGGCAGGTGAAGGAGACGACGCTGGGTGCGTACGCGCACCAGGAGGTGCCGTTCGAGAAGCTGGTGGAGGAGCTGAAGCCGGAGCGTGACCTGAGCCGCTCGCCGCTGTTCCAGGTCATGTTCACGCTGCAGAACAGCGCGAAGGGGCCGGATGAAGCGCTGCCCACAAGCGCGGGACTGTCGTTGCGTCCCGTGGAGACGGACGGGGCGACGGCGAAGTTCGACCTGACGTTGGCGATGTCGGAGACGGGCCAGGGGTTCGCGGCGTCGCTCGAATACAACACCGACCTCTACGACGCGCAGACGGCGCAGCGGCTGCTGGGGCACTTCGGGACGTTGCTGGAGGGCCTCTCGAAGGACGCGGAGACGAGCGTCTGGGACCTCCCGCTGCTGGAGACCGAAGAGCGTCATCGGGTGCTGAAGCAGTTCGCGGGCACGGTGGCCTCCGGAGCGCAGCAGGGGGCGGAGACGATCCACGGGCGCTTCGCGGCTCAGGCGCTGAAGACGCCGGACGCGATGGCGGTGGCGCACGAAGGGACGCATCTGACGTACGCGCAGGTGGAGGCGCGGGCGAACCAGTTGGCGCGTCACCTGCGGACGTTGGGCGTGGGAGAGGAGAGCCGGGTGGGCGTGTGCGTGGAGCGCTCGGCCGAGCTGGTGGTGGCGCTGCTGGGCGTGCTGAAGGCGGGGGCCGCATACGTCCCGATGGATGGGATGTATCCGAAGGACCGTCTGGCCTACATGCTGGAGGGAACGGGCGCCCGCGTGGTGGTGACGCAGGCGGGCCTGGAGGACGTGCTGCCGGAGTTCACGGGTCAGCGCGTGCGGCTGGACTCGGATGCGGACGTGCTGGCCGCGTACGCCTCGGACAACCTGGGAGAGACCGGCGCCGCGGATCAGCTGGCGTACGTGCTGTACACGTCCGGAAGCACGGGACGTCCGAAGGGCGTGATGGTGCGCCATGGCTCGGTGCTCAACCTGCACCAGGGCCTGAAGCGGACCGTCTACCAGGGGCTGCCCGCGGGCTCGCGAGTGAGCCTCAACGCGCCGCTGGTCTTCGACGCCTCGGTGCAGCAGCTCGTCCAACTGCTGGATGGTCATTGCCTGTGCATCGTCCCGGAAGCCACGCGGAAGGACCCGGAGGCAATGGTGGCGTGGCAGCGGCGGAACCAGGTCGTCGCGCTCGACTGCACGCCGTCGCTGTTGCGGTTGATGCTCCAGGAGGGGCTGCTGGAAGGCGAAGGCGCCCCGGCGCTGGTGGTGTCAGGCGGTGAGGCACTCGATGCGGCCACCTGGGAGGTGCTGGGCGCGTCGGAGCGCACGCGCACTTTCAACGTGTACGGCCCGACGGAGTGCACCGTGGACGCGACCGCCATCGCGGTCCAGCAGGGCCGGCAGCCCACGGTGGGCATGCCGCTGCTCAACGTCCGGACGTACGTGCTGGACGCGAAGGGCCAGCCGGTGCCGGTGGGAGTGCCCGGAGAGCTGTACCTGGGCGGAGAGGGCCTGGCGCGAGGCTACCTGGGGCAGCCCGGGTTGACCGCGGAGCGCTTCGTGCCGGATGGCTTCAGCGCCGAGCCGGGAGCACGGCTGTACCGCACGGGCGATAAGGTGCGGTGGGGCCGGGATGGGACGCTGGAGTACCTGGGCCGAATGGACTTCCAGGTGAAGGTGCGGGGCTTCCGCATCGAGCTGGGAGAAATCGAAGCGGTGCTGGGTGCACAGCCGCAGGTGCGCGACGTGGTGGTGGCGGTGCGGGAGGACGCACCGGGAGACACGCGGCTGGTTGCGTACGTGACGGCACAGTCCGGCCACACGGCGGACGCCGCGACGTTGCGAAGCGCGCTGAAGGGCCGGTTGCCGGAGTACATGGTGCCGTCGGCCTTCGTGGTGCTGGAAGCCCTGCCGCTCAACGCGAACGGCAAGGTGGACCGCAAGGCCCTACCGAAGCCGGAGGCCGGCGCGGAACGCAGCCATGCGTATGCGGCGCCGCGCACGGAGACGGAGGAAGTGCTCGCGCAACTGTGGGCGCGGTTGCTGGGCGTGAAGCAGGTGGGCCTCCAGGACAGCTTCTTCGAACTGGGTGGGCACTCCCTGCTGGCGACGCAGGCGATGTCGCGCATCCGCTCGGCCTTCCAGGTCGAGCTGCCGTTGCGAGCCCTCTTCGAGGCTCCGACGGTGGAAGGGCTGGCCCTCGCGGTCGAAGCGGCCCGGCGGACGGGACAGGCGTTGACGGCGCCGAAGCTGGAGGCCGTGGCGCGGACGGGCAGGGAGCCGTTGTCCTTCGCCCAGCAGCGATTGTGGTTGCTGGATCAACTCCAGCCCGGGAGTACCACCTACAACCTCCCCATGGTGGTGCGTCTCTCCGGCGCACTGGACGTGGGGGCGCTGCGTCGCACGTTCGATGAACTCGTGCGGCGTCACGAGTCCCTGCGCACGACGTTCCCGGCGCAGGACGGCCAGCCCTTCCAGGTGGTCGCTCCGTCCCAGGAAGTGGCCTGGAACCTCACGGTGCTGGACGGCGTGCCGGAAGCGCAGCGTGAGACGGAGCTCCGCAATCAGGTGAGCACGCAGGTCCTTCGTCCGTTCGACTTGAGCCAGGGCCCGCTCTTCCGCGTGACGCTGGTGCGGCTGAGCGCCACCGAGCACGTGCTGGTGCTGGCGATGCACCACATCGTGTCGGACGGCTGGTCGATGGACGTGCTCGTGCGCGAAGTGGCCGCGCTCTACAGCGCGTATGAGGAAGGCCGAGCGTCACCGTTGCCGGAGCTGGCGGTGCAGTACGCGGACTACGCGGCGTGGCAGCGTGGATGGCTGAAGGGTGAGGTGCTGGAGGCGCAGCTGTCCTGGTGGCGTCAGCAGCTCGAAGGCGCACCGCACGCGCTGGAGCTGCCGACGGACCGGGCGAGGCCCGCGGTCCAGACCTTCCACGGTGCCAATGCGTCCCAGGTGCTCCCGAAGGCGCTGGAGGAGGCCGTCAAGGCGCTGGCGCGCGAGGAAGGGGCGACGTCCTTCATGGTGTTGCTGGCGGCCTGGCAGGTGCTGCTGGCGCGCTACAGCGGGCAGGCCGACATCAGCGTGGGAACGCCCATCGCGGGCCGCAACCGCACGGAGCTGGAAGGGCTCATCGGCTTCTTCGTCAACACGCTGGTGCTGCGCACGAAGCTGGAGGATCGCGCGAGCTTCCGGCAGGTGTTGCGTCAGGTGAAGGAGACGACGCTGGGCGCGTATGCGCACCAGGAGGTGCCGTTCGAGAAGCTGGTGGAAGAACTGAAGCCGGAGCGCGACCTGAGCCGCTCGCCGCTGTTCCAGGTCATGTTCACGCTGCGGAACGCGTCGGCCGGAGCAGGAGAAACGCTTCCGGCCGGGCTCGTGCTGAGCCCGGTGGAGACGGAAGGCACCACGGCGAAGTTCGACCTGACGCTGGGGATGACGGAGACGGGCCGAGGACTGTCGGCGTCGCTCGAATACAACACGGACCTGTACGACGCGGAGACGGCACAGCGGCTGCTGGGGCACCTGGGCGTGCTGCTGGAAGGCATCGCGAAGGACGCGGATGCGAGCGTCTGGGACCTCCCGTTGCTGGCAACCGAAGAGCGTCAGCAGGTGCTGAAGCACCTCGCGGGCACGGTGGCGCAAGAGCGTGAGTCGACTGAAGTCCTCCACGGTCTCTTCGCGGCGCAGGCGGCGAAGACGCCGGCCGCGGTGGCGGTGGTGCACGAAGGTGTGGAGCTGACGTACGCGCAGGTGGAAGCGCGGGCGAATCAGTTGGCGCGTCACCTGCGGACGTTGGGAGTGGGGGAGGAGAGCCGGGTGGGCGTGTGCGTGGAGCGCACGGAAGCGATGGTGGTGGCGCTGCTGGGCGTGCTGAAGGCCGGGGCGGCGTACGTGCCGCTGGACGCGACGTACCCGAAGGAGCGTCTGGCCTACATGCTGGAGGGAACGGGAGCGCCGGTGGTGGTGACCCAGGCGGGCCTGGAGGACGTGCTGCCGGAGTACACGGGCCAGCGCGTGCGGTTGGACACGGACGCGACGGTGCTGAACGGCTATCCGGTGGAGAGCCTCGGCAACACGGGCGCGCCTGCGCAGTTGGCGTACGTGCTGTACACGTCGGGAAGCACGGGCCGTCCGAAGGGCGTAGCGGTAACGCACGCAAGCGCAGTGGCGTTCCTGAAGTGGGCCACGGCGACCTTCAAGGCGGAGCAGCTGAAGGGAGTGCTGGCGGCAACGTCGCTGAACTTCGACCTGTCGGTGTTCGAAGTCTTCGCGCCGCTGGTGAGCGGCGGCACGGTGGTGGTGGCGGAGAACGCGCTGGCGCTGGCCGGACTGAAGGAAGCGCAGCGTGTGACGCTGCTGAACACGGTGCCGTCAGCGGTGGCGGAACTGGTGCGAAGCGGAAGCATTCCCGCCAGCGTGGAGACGGTGAACCTGGCCGGAGAGGCGCTGCCAAACCGACTGGTGCAGGCGCTGTACGCGCTGCCGCAGGTGAAGGAAGTCAACAACCTCTACGGCCCGACGGAAGACACGACGTACTCGACGCACGCGCGGGTGGAGCGCGGAGCGAAGACGGAGCCGCGAATCGGCCGTCCACTGGAGGGCACGCAGGCGTACGTGCTGGACGCGAAGGGCCAGCCGACGCCGGTGGGAGTGCCGGGAGAGCTGTACCTGGGAGGCGAAGGACTGGCGCGCGGCTACCTGGGCCAGCCGGGGCTGACGGCGGAGCGCTTCGTACCGGACGGCTTCAGCGAGAAGGCCGGAGCACGGCTGTACCGCACGGGCGACAAGGTGCGGTGGGGCCGGGACGGGACGCTGGAGTACCTGGGCCGAATGGACTTCCAGGTGAAGGTGCGAGGCTTCCGCATCGAGCTGGGAGAGGTGGAAGCAGCGCTGGGCGCGCAGCCCTCCGTCCGCGACGTGGTGGTGGTGGTGCGAGAGGACGCACCGGGAGACAAGCGGCTGGTGGCGTACGTGGTGGCGCAGCCGGACCACACGGTGGACGCGACGACGCTGCGGAGTGCACTGAAGGGACGGCTGCCGGAGTACATGGCGCCGTCGGCCTTCGTGACGCTGGAAGCCCTGCCGCTCAACGCGAACGGCAAGGTGGACCGCAAGGCGCTGCCGAAGCCGGCGGTGGGAACGAGCGTCTCAGGGAGGGTCATCGCGCCCCGTGACACGACGGAGTTGCAGTTGGTGTCGATCTGGGAGGACCTGCTTGGGATGCAGCCGATCAGCGTCGATGCGGACTTCTTCGAACTGGGAGGCCACTCACTGCTGGCGGTCCGGTTGATGACGGCGATCCGCAAGCGGCTGGGGAAGGGGCTGCCGTTGGCGGCGCTCTTCCTGAGTCCGACGGTGGAGCGGCTGGCGGCGCTGCTGCGTCAGGACGCGGCGCCGTCGCTGTCTCCGCTGGTGACCATCCAGCCGGAAGGCAGCCGTCCGCCGCTGTTCTGCGTCCACCCGGCCGGAGGCAATGTCCTTGGCTACGTGGAGCTGTCGCGGCAATTGGGACCGGATCAGCCGTTCTACGGCTTGCGCTCCCTGGGCATCGACGGAGAGCAGGAGCCGTTGGAAACCATCGAGGCGATGGCGACCACCTACGTCGAAGCCGTGCGCACGCTGCGACCGGAAGGGCCCTACCTCATCGCGGGTTGGTCCATGGGTGGAGCCGTGGCGTACGAGATGGCCCGTCAGCTGCGCGCGGCGGGACAGATCGTGGCACTGCTGGCACTCCTGGATCCGGGCTCCGTGAGCCAGACGGCAGGCACGGGCACGGAGGGCGAGCAGATCCACCAGGAACTGGCGGCGCTCTTCGAAAAGGACCCCGAGGGCAACGGCCCGGAGAAGGCGCCGGAGGCCGGCGAACCGCCTTCGAAGGACGAACTCCTGGCCCGACTGCTGGACGAGGCGAAGAAGGACGGAGCGGTGACGCCGGACGTGGAGCTGAAGGACTTCCGCATCCTGATGCGTGTCTTCGAACTCAACCGCAAGGCGACCCGCCAGTACGTCCCCACCCCGCACGAGGGCAGCATCACCGTGTTCCGCGCCAGCCAGAACGTGGACCCCGCGCCGCTTGGCCGGGATCGCGGATGGAACGCCCTGGGCCTGGGCGGCGTGAAGCTGCTCGAACTGGAGGGAGACCACTACTCCATCCTCCGCGCCCCCCAGGTCACGCGCCTGGCGGAGGAACTCCGCAAGCGGATCACGGAGGCCCTGGAAGAAGCCGGGTCGAAGTAGCAGGCGGGTCCGGGCTCGCCACCGACATGGCGAGCCCGGGGCCGGATCCGCCGCTCAATCACTCAGGCGGAATTTCCCCGTCGGCGTTCTTCCGCACGGGCATTCCGGCCGGTGACCGTGGCCAGCACGCTCACCAGCTCCGCGGGATCGATGGGCTTGGGCACATGCATCTGGAAGCCCGCGAGCAGCGCCCGGGTGCGGTCCTCCATCCGGGCGAAGGCCGTGAGCGCGATGGCCGGCGTCTGCCCACCCTGGTCCACGGGCAGCGCGCGCAGCCTGCGGATGAGGGAGTAGCCATCCTCGCCGGGCATCCCGATGTCGGAGAGCACCACCTGGGGGCGGAAGAGCCGCAGCTTTTCGAATCCCTCCCGGGCGCTGGCCGCGGTGATGACCACGGCCCCACGGCCCTCCAGCACCACGGAGAGCAGCTCCCGGGCATCGGGCTCATCGTCCACCACGAGCACCTGGAGACCCTGCAGGACCGTCATCGGCAGGAGGGGGATGTCCAGTCGCGCGGTGGACGGCAGGGGCAGCTCCACCTTGCCCGTCGTGGCCTTCGCCAGGGGCAGGGTCAGGGTGAAGCGCGAGCCCTGACCCTCACCCTCGCTGAAGGCCTCGATGGAACCTCCGTGCAGGTCGGTGAGGTGCCGCACGATGGCCAGCCCCAGTCCCAGTCCTCCATGCTTGCGCGTGGAGCTTCCGTCGACCTGCCAGAAGCGCTCGAAGATCTGGGACAGGTAGCCCCTGGGAATGCCCTGGCCCGTGTCCTCCACGTCGATGCGGACGTTTCCCTCCGCCCGTCGCAGGCGCACGGTGACCTGTCCACCCTTCGGCGTGAACTTGATGGCGTTGGAGAGCAGGTTCCAGACCATCTGCTGGATCCGGTCGGAGTCGCCGTGGAGGGAACCCACGTCCGGGGAACGGTCGGAGTGCAGCGTCACGCCCTTCGCCTCGGCCGCGTGGCGCACCGAGTCCAGCGCGGCCTCGATGCAGTCGCCGGGATTCACCGTCTGGATCTCCAGCCGCAGCTTCCCGGTGATGATCCGCGACACGTCGAGGAGGTCCTCGATGAGCTGGGTCTGTACCTGGGTGTTGCGCTCCACTGCTTCCAGGGCCCGCGCATGCTTCTCCGGCGCCAGCTGTCCCGAGCGCAGCATCCGCGTCCAGCCCAGCATGGCCATCAGCGGCGTGCGCAGCTCGTGGGAGACGGCGGCGAGGAACTCGTCCTTGGCGCGGTTGGCCTGTTCGGCGACCAGGTGCTCGGCCTTGGCCATCTCGAACAGCCGGGCATTGTCGATGGCGATCTCCGCCCGTCGCACCAGCTCCTGCACCAGCTCCAGGTCGCGCACGGTGTAGCGGCGGCCTGGACGCGATGCGCACACCTGGAGCACGCCGAAGACCCGACGCTGCGCCCACAGCGGGACGACGAGCCACGAACCCGGCCGGAGTTGCCCGTCGGAGCCCAGGGCCTCCACGGAGCCCAGGGCCTCCTGGAGGTGTTCATCGGTGAGCTCGGGCTCCAACTCGGCCTCGCCCGTGCGCAGCACCTGGGAGATGCCCCGGCGGGCGGTGGCAGGAGGAGGGAACTCACGGTGCAGCTCCCGCAGCAGGGGCACCCGCGACGGATCCGCATGGGCCACCATCGCCTGGCGCACGGGTGCGTCATCCTCCAGGAGGTAGACGGCGCACCAGTCTCCCAGCCGGGGGAGGATCAGCGCGGCCAGTCGCTCCAGGGTGACGGACATCTCCAGCGAGGCGGTGAGCATGGTGCTCGCCTCCGCCATGAAGCTGAGCGTCTCCGCCGCGCGCTTCTGATCATCGATGTCCGTGCACGTGCCCAGCCACTGGATGATGCGACCGTGCGCATTGCGCAGGGGCACGGCCTGGATGAGATGCCAGCGGTAGGCGCCGTCCGAGTGGCGACGGATGCGGCCTTCGCACTCGAAGGACGTTCCCGACTGGCGACTCTCGCTCCACTGGCCGAGGAAGCGCGGGATGTCATCCTGGTGGAGCACTTCGCGGGCCACATGTCGCTCCTTCGAGGTCTCCTCCCGTGAGCGTCTGGCGCGCAGGCCGGTGTAGTCGTACCAGCGTTGGTTGAAGTAGTCGGGGCGTCCGTCGGGGCCGGACGTCCAGACGATCTGCGGAAGGGCCTCCGCGAGTGCCCGGTGCTGCTGCTGCGCCAGGTGCAGCCGCATGGCCTGACGCAGGCTCTGCCCCAGGTGTTCGGCGGTCAGCTTCGACTTCGACAGGTAGTCGGAGGCGCCCGCCTTCATCAGCTCGACGGCGGTCTGTTCGTTCCCCTGGCCGGTGAGCACGATGATGGGGGAGCGCGGCCCCCGCCTTCCCAGCTCCCGCAGGACCTGGAGCCCATCCTCTCCGGGCAGCAGGAAGTCCAGGAGGATGATGTCGAAGGACTGCTTGCCCAGGTGCTCGAGCGCTTCGGCGCCGCGGGTGGCCTCCACCACCTCCGCGACGATGGCTCCCTGGCGCAGCAGCCGCCGGACCATGAGCCGGTCGACCTCGTCGTCGTCGACGAGCAACAGCCTGAGCGCTTCACCCGTGTCCGGAACATCCATGGGGCGCGAAGGCGCCGGAGCATCACTCACGAGCGTTCCGCCTCGATCCGCCGGGGCCAGGTGAAGTGGAAGGTCGCGCCCTCGGACGACTCGACCCACACGCGACCGCCCCGGCTTTCGACCAGCTTCTTCACCACGCACAGGCCCATGCCGGAGCCCTCGACCTTGTCGCGCGCGACGAGCGTCTGGAAGGGGGCGAAGATCTTCTCGTGGTACGCGGGCGCGATGCCCGGACCGTTGTCCGTCACCGAGAAGTGTTGGAAGCCCTGCGCCTCCCGCGCCTCGACCCGCACCCTCAGGCCCTCGCCGCGGGCATGCCTCAGGGCATTGGAAAGAAGGTTCAAGAAGACCTGTTGAAGCGGAAGTCGCTCGGTGAAGAGCGTCGGCATTTCGGTGCCGACCTCGAGCCGTGCCGTGTCTCCATCCGGAAGGCGCGCCATCACCGTGTGGATCAGGACGCCCACGTCGACGGTTTCGGGTGCGTGCGAAGCGCGGCCCGCGCGGCTGAACTCGAGCAGCCCGTCGAGCATGGCCTCCATCCGGTGCACCCGCCCGCGCAGCAATTCCATCTGCCGGCGCGACTCCTCCCCGAGCCGGGGTCCCAGATCCTCCTCGAGCCACTGCGACAGGTTGGCGATTCCGCGCAGGGGGGCCTTGAGGTCGTGGCTGGCGACGTAGGCGAACTGGTCGAGGTCGGCGCTGTTCCTCCGCAGGGCTTCGCGGAGCGCATGGACTTCAGCAATGAGGGCTTCTTTCGGCTTCTGGGTGTCGTCCATGAAGAGGAATCCAGCGTGGGCTGCTGGCGCTCTCGACGCCGGCGGCCCCCATGGAAGCAGCCGCCTATCAAGGCAGAGCCCGGGCCGGTGCTGGGATCCTCAATCCGCGTCCCGGTTGGTTGGAGAACAGAGACCTGCGTGCCCGCTTGGAGTGCGGCCGAGCAGGCATCCTCCCGCGTGTCGGGAAGGAAACAGCGGGGGGCCATCCGTTGCCTCGAGCAGGAATGTGAAAGCTAGAAGGGCGCCGCTCGGGCTCCTCTCGAAACGCAATTGTCCCAAGCTCGAAGGACCCGGATGAGCGCTCCCACTGTTGGCGACAAGAGCGACAAGACCTTGAACATCCTGCTCATCGAGGACGACGAGGTGGACGTGATGAACGTCCGCCGTGCCTTCAGCAAGAACCACATCGCCAACCCGCTCTACGTGGCCTCCAACGGCCTGGAAGGGCTGGAGGCGCTGCGCAACGGGACGGTGCCGGAAGGGCGCCGGCTGGTGCTGCTGGATCTCAACCTGCCGAAGATGAACGGCATCGAGTTCCTGCGCGCGCTGCGAGCGGATCCCCTGTTGCGGACGACGTCGGTGGTGGTGCTCACCACCTCCGCGAACGAGCGCGACAAGATCGACGCGTACGATCTCAACGTCGCCGGCTACCTGCTCAAGCCGGTGACGTTCCTGAGCTTCGTGGAGGTGATGGCCACGCTGAACAAGTACTGGACCCTGGTGGAGATGCCCTGAGTGGTGACATGCGAGACCTGAACCCCAGCGGCCTTCGCGCGGACGGACAGCTCCTCCAGGACGCACCCTTCCTCACCGGGGACGGGGAGATGGCGCGGCGCATGCGGGAGTTCGACTGGGCAAGCTGCCCGGTGGGCCCGGTGGAGCAGTGGCCCCAGAGCCTGCGCACGGCGGTCAGCATCTGCCTGTCGTCCCGGCACCCCATTGAAATCTGGTGGGGACCGCAGTTCGCGCGCCTCTACAACGACGCGTACCGCCCCATCCTCGGCGTGCACAAGCACCCGCAGTTCCTGGGGCGCCCTGGCTGGGAGTGCTGGGGGGAGATCTGGGACGTCATCGGTCCCATGCTCGAAAGCGTCCGCGCCACGGGCAAGGCGACGTGGTCGGAGGACTTCCCGTTGATGATGTGGCGCAACGGGTATCTGGAGGAGACCTACTTCACGTTCTCCTACGCGCCGCTCTGGAACGAGGACGGCTCGGTGGGTGGCATCTTCTGCGCCTGCGCGGAAACGACGCCACGTCTGCTCAGCGAGCGCCGCCTGCGTCTGCTGCGCGACCTGGGCGCGCAGACGGCGGCCACGGCCACGGTGAAGGAGGCCTGTGAGCATGCGATGAAGACGCTCGGGGCGGGCATCGCGGACGTGTCGTTCGCGCTGCTCTACCAGCTCGCCCCCGAGGACGCGGAGCCCACGCTGTCGGCCTCCATGGGGTTCGTGGGCTCCGAGCAGCTTGCCGTGGCGGAGGGGAGCACCTGGCCCTTCGCGGAGGTCGTCCAGACGCAGCGCCTTGTGCGCGTGGCGCTTCCGGAGGCGCACGCCCCCTGGCCCGGAGGTGCGTGGCCTGAACCGTCCCGGGAGGCGTTGGTGCTCCCGCTGTTCCGTTCGGGAGAGAGCACGCTGCAGGGCTTCCTGGTGATGGGGGTCAACCCGCGGCGCTCGTTGGATGATGCGTACCGGGACTTCTTCGAACTGGCGGCCGGCCATGTCGCGACGACGCTCTCCAGCGCGCGCGTGTTCGAGGAGAGGACGCGGCTGCTGGCCCGGGAGCAGGCGGCGCTCGCGGAGGCGGAGCGGCAGCGCTCGCGGCTGGAGACCCTCTTCCTGCAAGCCCCTGCGGGCATCTGCGTGCTGCGAGGAACCGACCATGTCTTCGAGTTCGCGAACGCGCGCTACATCGAGCTGCTCGGCGGTCGGGACGTCGTGGGCAAGCCCCTGCGGGAGGCGCTGCCGGAGCTGAAGGAGGTCATCGTCCCGTTGCTGGACCGGGTGTACTCCACGGGAGAGCCGTTCTTCGGCAACGAGCTCCAGGTGCCGCTGCGTCGCACGGAGCAGGTCCAGGACTACTTCTTCAACTTCATCTACCAGCCCATCTACGACCCGTCGGGGACCATTGAAGGCATCTCCGTCATCGCCTTCGAGGTCACGGAGCAGGTCCACGCACGCCAGCGCTCCGAGCGGCTCACCCAGGAACTGGAGGCGACGAACCAGGACCTGGATCAGTTCGCCTATGTCGCGTCCCATGATCTCAAGGCGCCGCTGCGAGGCATCGCGAGCCTGTCGGAGTGGATCGAGGAGGGGATGGCGGACAAGATGAGCGAAGAGACGCGCCACCAGATGGGGTTGCTCCGGGGACGGGTGCACCGGCTGGAGGCGCTGATCAACGGCATCCTGAGCTACTCCCGCGTCAGCCGGACCCGGGAGAAGCTGGAGACGGTGGACGTGGGGGCGCTGCTCGCGGAGAGCCGGGACCTGCTCGCGCCGCGCCCCGAGGCGAGCATCGTGATTGGAGGGGGAATGCCCACGCTCCAGGTGGAGCGGGTGCCGTTGCAGCAGGTGTTCCTGAACCTGATGAGCAACGCCCTCAAGCACGCGGGCCGGACGGACGCGAGGATCGACATTGCCTGCGCGGACGCGGACGACTTCTACGACTTCACGTTGAAGGACAACGGGCCGGGGATCGACCCCCGCTTCCACGACCGCATCTGGGGCATCTTCCAGACGCTGGAGGCGCGCGACAAGGTGGAGGGGACGGGGATCGGGCTCTCGGTGGTGAAGAAGATTGTCGAGACGCGGGGAGGGCGCGTGGCCATCGAGTCCGAAGTAGGGGCGGGGGCCACGTTCCACATCTACTGGCCCAAGCGTCCCAGGGGGCATGTGTAGCCCCCGGGTTCTTCATCCGGGCTTGCTCACCCCCAGGCTGCGACGCACTTCCAATCCTGGCGTCTCCGCCAGCTTGACCACCAGGGCCGCGACGCTCTTCCGGGACACCTGGCTGCCTTTGAAGGGCTGGCCCTTCTGGGTGGTCTGGTAGTCCGTCTCATCGTCATGGGTGAACCAGGCGGGCCGCAGGATCGTGTAGTCGAGGTCCGAGGCCTCGATGACCGCGGCCGCCCGTCGATACGGCTCCAGGATGCTGCCGTACTTCTCTCCGGGGACTTCATCGTAGATTCCCATGGAGCTGATGAAGATGAGGCGCTTGAGGCCCGTCGCGTCCATGGCCTTCACGATGTTCCTGGCCATGCGCTCCAGGTCGCCCGCCAGATTGGCGTAGACGACATCCTGTCCGGCCATGGCTGTCTTCAGGCTTTCAACATCCAGGACATCGCATTCGATGATGCGCATGCGCTCGGGATGGGTGTTCTTCAGCCGGGCCGCGTTGCGCAGGCCGAGCGTCAACCGGGCCTGGGTTTCCTTCAGGAACAGGGCGGTGGCGTGACGGGCAATTCCGCCGTTCGCTCCGAGGATCAAGACATTGCTCATGGGTGAAGCTCCGTTCTTGCTGTTCATTGTTCGCTCAGGCTCAGCAGCCCCTCGGAGAGCCTGGCCCCTTGCAGCTTGATCTTCGCGGCGGCGAGGTCGATTTCGCGGAGGTCGTCGCGGGTGAGCACGACGTCCACCGAGGCGAGGTTCTCGTCCAGGTGCTCCAGCTTGTTGATGCCGGGGATGGGCACGATCCAGGGCTTCTGGCTGAGCAGCCACGCGAGGGCAATCTGGGCAGGCGTTGCCTTCTTCCGCGCCGCGAACTCGCGGAGCATCTCGACGAAGGCCAGGTTCGCCTTCAGCGCCTCCGGGGCGAAGCGAGGAAACGTGCTTCGCAGGTCGGAGCTGTCGAACTTCGCGTTCGCGTCGATCTTCCCCGTGAGGAAGCCCGTGCCCAGCGGGCCCCACGGCACGAAGCCGATCCCGAGTTCCTCGCATACCGGCAGCACCTCCGCTTCGGGCTCTCGTGTCCACAGCGAGTACTGGTTCTGGACCGCCGTCACGGGGTGGACGGCGTGGGCCCGGCGGATCGTCGTCGCGCCGGCCTCCGAAAGGCCGAAGTGCTTGACCTTGCCCTCCTGGATCAGCGCCTTCACGGCGCCCGCCACCTCTTCGGTGGGCACGGCCGGGTCGACACGGTGTTGGTAGAGCAGGTCGATGTGGTCGGTCTTGAGGCGCTTGAGCGAGGCCTCGACGACCTGCTTGATGTGTTCAGGCCGGCTGTCCACACCGGTCTGGGCACCCGTGGAAGGGTCGATCTTGAAGCCGAACTTGGTGGCGATCACCACCTGGGCGCGCAGTGGGGCGAGCGCCTTGCCAAGCAGTTCCTCGTTCGTGAACGGGCCATAGGCCTCGGCCGTGTCGAAGAACGTGACGCCGCGCTCGACGGCCGTCCGGAGGAGCGCAATCGCCTCCTGCTGCTCGGTCGCCGGGCCCAGATTGGCGCTCAGTCCCATGACACCAAACCCGAGCGCCGAGACCTCCAGGCCGCCCTTTCCCAATCTCCGCTTTCGCAGGGTCCGTACTCCTTCGTGATGGGGTCAGGCCCCGTTCACCAGGAGAAGTACGCCGCGATGTCCCGGATGACTACGCGCGGTCAGTCCAATGGGCTCTTAAGCAAGGCTTCACAGTGAGCACCCGCTCCTTGAGGAGGTGGCCCGGCCACGCGTAGGACTTCTGCGGGTGGCCGGTCAGCGCGTCCAGTGGGTCCCAGAGCGTTCCACCTGGAGGCTTGCTGACGCGCACCGGCACTTGACGTGCAATCTCCTCCCCAACTCGCGCAAGTGCCGGTGGTGCGATGACGCGCGTCGGTCCTGGTGCCAGAGGCACTGGCGCGACCGCCCGACATGCGTGGCCGTGCCGTCACGGACAATGCCAGATGCATTATGCGCGGTAAGACAAGTTGGAGGCCGTAGGAGGGTGCTGGCATGATGGTGGGCCGCGAAAGAATGGGGATGCGTCGATGCCGCCGGTGCAGGTGAAGAATCGTCAGGAGCGACTGCTGGGAGCCATCCACCTCTCGACGATGGAGGGGGTGGAGATAGGGCCGCTCGCCAGTCCTATCGTCACGCGTGACGCTGGGCGGATTCTCTATGCCGACCACGCGAGCACCGAGGTGCTCCGGCGCAAGTACGCGGGGCACGGTTGGGACACCGCGACCATCGTGGACGTGGACGTGGACCTTTCGTCGCGAACGCTGTCCGGTGCGCTGGGCGACCGGCGGGTGGACTTCGTGCTCGCGAGCCACGTCATCGAGCATGTGCCGGACCCCGTGAGCTGGCTGGGGGACCTGCGCGAGGCGTTGCGTCCCGGCGGCGTCGTCTCGCTGGCCATCCCGGACAAGCGCTTCTGCTTCGATGCGAAGCGTCCGGAGAGCACCCCCGGGGAGCTGGTGGACGCCTTCCTGTCGCGCCGCACCGGGCCCACCGTGAAGCAGGTCTTCGACTTCTGGGCCTGCTACTGCCAGGTGGACGCGCAGGCCATGTGGAGTGGCGCCATCGACGCGGAGCACCTTCCGTGCTCCGGCACGCTCCAGAATGCGCTTGAGAAGTCTCGGGAAGCGGTGGCGGCAACCGGCTACACGGACGTGCACTGCTGGGTCTTCACTCCGCGCTCCTTCCTGGAGGCCGCTGCCACCCTGGCGGAACTGGGGATGTTCCCGTTCCAGCTCGCGGACTTCGCGTCGACCCCTCCAGGGGATATCGAGTTCTTCGTCAGCCTGAGGCGCGTCGAAAGCGAGGAGAGCGAGAGTGAGCGGGCCCTCCGCGTGCAATCGCTGCGCGCCGCTGCGCTCGAAGCGGCGTCGGCGCCCGGCCCCGCGCGGCCCCAGCC
>NZ_RAWD01000090.1:0-29365 GCF_003612065.1 Corallococcus sp. CA047B | reverse complement strand
GGGTGGGGGATGCCAGCACCTCCAGGGCGTAGAAGGCGCGCTCGCTCTCGGTGAGCTGGACGTTGATGGGCTGGCACGGTTGGCCGTCCACCAACTGGAGGAAGAGCGCTTCGCCCTCGTCGGCGCGGATGCCGCGCAGCTTGCGGCTGGCCCCGAGCACCCGGTACTCCGAGCCCCGCGTCATGCCGATGCCGTCCCACGCGAGCCAGCCCACGCTGCACCACTGGACGTCCTGGCGCGCGTCGCTGACCCAGGCACAGAGCCGGTCCAGGGCCTCGTTGGCCGCGCCGTAGTCCGCCTGTCCGTCATTGCCGATGAAGCTGAACGCGGACGTCAGGACGTGGAAGGGCACCGGGTGCGCGAAGCGGCTCGCGCAGGCCTCGCGGAGGTTGCGCAGGCCCAGCAGCTTGGTGTCCAGCGTGCCGCGGAACTCCGAGAGCTTCCGGCGGTTCAGCTTCTTGGAGACCTGCGTGCCGGCGCCATGGACCACGAGGTCCAGCCTTCCGTGTTCACGGACGAGCTCCTCCACCACCCGGTCCACCTCCTCGGGTCGAGTGACATCCGTGGCCCGGTAGTGCATCTGGCCGGGAAGCCGCCGGAGTCCGTCGAGCGTGGTCCGCAGCTCGCGCACGGCCAGGTGGCGCTCGAAGCGCGCGCGCAACGCGGGCATGCGCTGGGTGCGGTCTCGGGCCAGTTCGGCGGCGTAGAACTCCCGCTCCACGGTGCCCAGCTCCTCGTCGCGGGCCTGGAGCACGCGCTCGGGGGCGTCGGACGGGTCGCTTCGTCCGAGGAGCACGACCTTGCACCCGTAGCGCTTGAGGAGCGCCCCGGCGAGGACCGCGGTCACGCCGCGTCCTCCTCCCGTGAGCAGCACCACCGAGCCGGAGTCGAGTCCGGTCGCGGGGCGGGCGGGCACTTCGGTGGGTTGGAGCAGCCGCACGCAGCGCAGTGCTCCCACGAAGCAGACCTCTACCGGGGCGCTGTCATCTTCCGAGCCCAGTTCGGAGGCGACGCGTTCGAGTGCCTTCGGGAGCGGGAGCGGGGTCGTGGAGAGGGCCCGGATGTTCCGTGCCGGAACCTCGCGCCCCAGTGACTTGAGCAGGCCGGCGAACAGGCCCGTCACGGGGTGCAGGGCCCGGTTCGGACCGATGCCCCCGATGCACAGGCTGGCGAGCTCCACCGTTCCGGTGCTCAGCCCGGCGTAGGCGCGCCGCGCGGACAGGAAGAGCAGCTCCAGGGCCTCGTGGCGCAGGGCCGTGTCCGCGACCACCGAGGCTTCGACCGCGATGGGTTCCATCCGGCTGACGGCGAGGATGACCTGGGGCTCGAAGCCAATCGCAGCGAGGCCGGCCTCCGCGGTCTCCTCCCGTGAGAGGTCGATGCCGTGGATTCGTGCACCGACGTCGGAGGCTCCCGCGTGCAGGATGCGGAAGTCGGGACCGCACACCGCCTCCGCGTGGGATGCGAGTTCACGGGCCAGGGGCTCGTCCTGCGCGATGAACAGCACGCGCCGGCCTCGCAGCCGTGAGGGGTCTCCCGTCCTGGCCGAACGCTCGACCAGCACCGGCGCGTGGTAGTGGATGGGCGCCGAGTGGTCGAATCCCTCGGATGCCTCCTGCGTGTCTGGCTTCACCTCCCGGGCTCCTGGGCTGACGAGGGTGGGGCTCTTTGGTGTGGATGTCCCGGTCGGTGCGGTGGCGCTGCTCCGGGTGGTCTCGGGTGCGGAGGCCATGCTTGCTCCCACGGGGTGGAGCTGAAGCTCCAGCCGGACTCCTGTCGCTGCATCCGGATGGAAGCGCAGCGTGGTGGCATGTCCCCCGGCGGCGGCGCGCACCGCCCGGAGGACTTCCAGTGCCTCGCCGGCCGAATGGGGCGGCAGCGGCAGGTGCGGCGCGGAGGTGGGCCCCCCGTCGGTGGACATCCGCAGGTGACACAGGGGCTTCAAGCCACGCTGTTCCGCCTTCGCGACCGTGGTGACCGCCAGCATCGCCATGCCTTCTTCCGGCGTGGTCCGCGCCGGTCCTTCTCCCGGACGCCGCACATGGGGGCTGCCCACGAGCACCAGGTCGAACCCACTGGCCAGCAGGGCCCGCGAGGCCCGCAGCGACGCTGCCAGCGAGTGGGCTCCCGCATCCACCACGAAGTTCGGTCCCTTGGTGTCGAGCACTCCCGCCATCCGCCCCGGGGTGACGTTGGGCATCATCCCCTGGAGGGTGTACGGCCCGGAGGGGCGCAGCGTGCCCATCACCGCTTCATGGAGGCGCTCCGCCAGGGGCAGCACCCGTGCGGACTCCGGGACGTTCCGGGCATGTTCGCGCAGCCTGCGCCGCGTGGACGCGGCCAGCACGCGTTGGGTCGCTTCCACGCCCCGTCGCGTCTTGCCCTCCAGCCCCAGGACGATGGCGGTCCCCGTGCGCAGCGTGTCGAAGCCCTGGAGCTTCGCCGCGAGCGAACTCGCGACGATGAGCCCCAGGTGCTGCGTGAAGTCCATGTCCTCGGTGATGTCCGGCAACAGCCGCACGGACGCGGGCAGCCGGAGGGCTCCCATGTCGAAGCGCGCACCCGGCGCGTCCGGCACCCCGTCCACCGCGGCCCCATGGGCATCCGGGAACAGTCCCTCCGCGGCCACCACCACCAGCTCCTCACCCGCCGTGGTCGCGACGTCGGGGCGCGGTGCGCGCGGGCCCTTCCCCGCGTACTCCTCCAGCACCAGATGCGCGTTGGTGCCCCCGAAGCCAAAGCCATTCGTGGCCGCGCGGCGCGGATGGTCGCCATTCTCCGGCCAGGGCTGTTCGCGCGTGCTCACCTCGAAGTCCGGACCGAGCGCGCGCAGCCCGGCGCCCGGACGGTCGAAGTGCGACTGCGGCGGGAAGCTGCGGTGCTCCAGCGCCTTGCACAGCTTGATGACCGACGCCACACCCGCGGCCCAGCCGACATGGCCAATCAACGCCTTGACGCTCGCGAGCTGGAAGCCCTTGCGCTTGCCGCCGAAGACACGGCCAATCGATTGCAGCTCGGTGGTGTCCCCGGCCGGCGTGGCCGTTCCGTGCGCCTCGATGTACTGGATGGACCCAGGTTCGACCCGCGCCGCCGCGTAGCAGGCCTCCATCGCGGCCACCTGACCGTCGGCGCGCGGCACGTTCGCGGAGCTGCTGCGCCCATCGCTGGAGAGCCCCGCGCCACGGATGACGGCATGGACCTTCATGCCGGCCGCGACCGCGTCCTCCAGGCGCATCAGGCCGACCACGCCCGCGCCTTCACCGAAGATGACGCCGTCCGCGCGCTCATCGAACGGCCGGCTGCCGGTGGCGGACAGGCCCTTGAACTGGGAGAACAGACAGCTGTTGCCCGGGCCCGGCGAGAAGACGCCACCCGCGAGCACCAGGTCGGCCTCGCCACGCTCCAGCGCCTTCATCCCCAACGCGATGGCGTAGAGCGAGGAGGCACAGGCCGCGTCGAGCAGCATCGTGGACACGCCCGGACCCACCACCTCCGTCACCACCGCCTGGAGGGTGGGGTGGGGCGCCAGGTCGGAGGCCCGGGCCTGGATGCCGAGAGCCGTCCTCGCCACGGTGGTCAGCGCGGCGAGCTCCGGTGCCTTCACTCCGCCCTCGCGAAGCAGGGCCTCCCCTGCCTCCAGGCACAGGGCGTCGTCGTATTCCGGGGAACCGTCCCCGGTGGATCCGAGCAGGCACTGGATGCGCCCCGGTGCGCGCGGCCCGGTGGACCGCAAGGCCTCCACCGCCTGCGCGAGCGCGATGGCCAGCAGCTTCTGCTCCCGGCCGTAGCGCTGGAAGCGGACTGGATCCATGCGGGCCGGCGGGACGAGGTCGGTGTCATGGACCCGCCCCGTGAGCAGCGTGTACGTGCGATCCGGGGTGACCGCCGGGCCCACGAAGTCCGCCACCTGTTCCGGATGGCGCAGGCCCGTGTCGACGATGCCGCTGATGCCCTGCTGGATGTTCCTCCAGTAGGTCTCTGGATCCTTCGCCCCACCGGGAAGCATGCAGCCCAGGGACACCACCGCGACCTCCGGCGTCCCGCCACCGCCGCTGTCACGCGGCGCCGAGGGGGCTTCAAGCTTGGAGGCAGGCGGGATGGCGGGAAGCAGGCCGTCCAATGAGGCCAGGGCGACAGGCGAATCCGAGGGGAGGATGCGCTGAACGATGCGCGACAGCCGTCCTGCCGTCCCGCAGTCCACGAAGCGGGTACAGCCCGCCTGGACCAGCGTCTCCACCGTGCCGAGGAAGTCGAAGGGACGCACCAGATGGGACGCGAGTGCCCCGGCCAGCTCGGCCTGCTCGCCGGCATACACGCGCCGCTCGATGGGCGAATAGATGGGGCCTCGCGGCGGGTGCACCGTCAGTCCCGCGAGACTCTCGCGAAACGCGGTGACGGCGGGCGCAAGGCCCCGGTGATGGAAGGGGTAGCGGCTGGAGATGAAGGTGAGCCCCTTGCCCTGTCGCTCCAGGAACGCGCGGAGCTGCTCCAATTCCGCGCGCGGTCCCGCGACCACGGTCTGCCGCGCGTGGTTGCGGCCGGCGATCTCCAGGCTCCGGACCCCACAGTCCTTCAGGGCCTGCACGGTCTCCGGTTCGGAGAGCGCGATCGCCGCGAGCGTGCCCAGCTCCTCCGAGACCCGCTGGAGCGCTCGGATTCGCAGACACACCACCTCCGCCCCCGTGCGCAGGTCCAGCGCCCCGGCCGCGGTCATCGCGGCGATCTCCCCGAAGCTGTGGCCCACGAACACGTCCGGCCGCACGCCCTGACGCTGCATCCACCGCGCGCCCAGCACCCCGGACAGGAAGATGCCGAGCTGATCCAACAACGGCGCCCGTTCGAGCGCCTGTGTCACAGCAACGACGTCCTCCGCCGCGAGCAGCGGCGTGACGTCCATGCCCAGCGAACGGCACGCCTCCGAGACGGTCGCCAGCTCCTCGCGCAGCTCCGGCTGGAGCGTCTTCAAGCGCAGGAAGAGGGAAGGCTCGAACGTGCCCTGTCCCGCGAACAGGAACGCCGTGGCCCCGGCGGGCAGCCTGGGCGCTTGCGCCGGCTCCGGCGCAGGGGCCGGAAGGGTGACGCGCCGGGAGATGCCGCGCGGCCCGGTGTCCGCCAGCAGCGTCCTGGCCAGTTGCCGGACGGCTTCCGGAAACAGCGAGTTGACCGCGCCCCCGCCTTGCAGTGCGCGGTCCCGGAAGCTCTTCGCGCCCTGGGGTTCGTGGATGCTGGCCAGGGATTCGAAGCTGCGCTGGAAGGACTCCGGGAAGGAGCACAGGGTGCCCGTCGCCTTGTCCGCGCAGAGCACGGTCTGGTAGCCGCAGGCCACGGGGGTGCCATCGCTCTTCAGCGTCCGGAAGCAGAAGCGCAGGGACACCTCGCCCCGCTCCTCCAGCGACGTCAGCACCACCAGCCGGTCGCCCAGGGCCGCCGGGGCGAGGTTGCGCGAATAGCCTTCGTAGGTGAGCAGCAGCACCCGGTCGAAGTCGCGCCGGAACTCCGGCACCTCGAAGGCGTGCGGGCTGAAGAGCAGGTGCTCCCGGCCCGCGCACTGGAACTTGAAGTTGGTGAGGAAGTGATGGCTCCCGTAGGCCATCGTGTCGTCGAAGTGGATGTCGTACGGGACGGCGAAGAAGTCCATGGCAGGCGCTCCCGGTGTCAGGTTCGTTCAGGACGGACGGGCGGCCGGCAGCAGCCCGTCCACGGTTCCAGAGAGGCCGGCGTCCACCACCCAGATGGCGCCATTCACACGCTGGGTCTTCGGCCCCAGCAGCAGCTCGGTCACGTCCGCGACGTCGTCCGCCGTGCACAGCCGTCCCCCGGGGGTGGCTGCCTCCCAGCGCGCGACGCGCTCCGGCGCGTCGGGGAACATCCCCAGCAGGTCACCGTGCACGGGGCCCGCGGACACGCAGTTGGTGCGGATGCCATCCGGCGCCAGCTCCGCGGCCAGATAGCGCGTGAGCGACTCCACGCCCGCCTTCACCACGCCCTGGCATCCCAGGTCGTGCATGTACCGCTGGGACATGGAGGTGGACATGGTGACGATGCCGCCGCCCCCGCGCGCGGCCATCAGCGGACGCGCGCGCATCGCGCACTCGTAGGTGCCGGTGATGCAGGTGCGGAACGCCTTGTCCCAGTCGCGCGGAGAGATGCGGTCGAACGGACCGATGAGGCCGTTGGACGCGTTGCACACGAGGAAGTCGAGTCCCCCCACCTGCTCCACCAGCGTGGAGAACATCCGCTCCAGGTGCTCCTCGTTCGCGACGGAGCCCCACAGATGGAGCGCCTTGCCGCCGGCCTCGACGATGTCGCGCGCCGTCTTCTCTCCGTCCTCCCGGGAATGGAACGAGTTCACGACCACGGTCGCCCCCGCCCGGGCCAGCCGGGTGGCGATGACCTTGCCGATGCCCTTGCCTGAACCGGTGACGAGCGCGACCTTCCCCGCGAAGGGCAGGTCCGTGCGCGACGGGAGCGGAGCGGCCGCGACGTGCACGGGAGCGCGCGCCGGAGCGCTGGGGACGGGCGCGGCGGAAGGCAGCAGGGCGCGGGCGGCTTCGCAGATGGCGGCCATCGTCCGGAGGCGCTGCGCGGGCTTCGGTCCTTCGGCCAGTCCCAGTTCCTTCATGAGCACGGCCATCACCTCCGCCTGCTTCACGGAGTCGATGCCCAGCTCGTCCTCCAGGTCCGCGTGCAACGTCAGCAGGTCCTCGGGGTAGCGGGTCACCCTCGCGAACACGGCGCGCACGCGGGACTCGAGCTCCGGCCCCGCAGGCGTGGGCGTCGGGATGGGTTCGGTGCGCACGCGGGGCTCGAGGTCGGGCCCGGTGCTCGTACGGAGCCCGTCCGTCAGGCCGCCACGCACAGGCTCCATGCCGGGTGCGACGGAGGCGAAGGGCGCGGAGGCTTCCCCCAGCACCTGCGTCACCAATCCGGCGATCGCTCCGAGCGTCGGCGCCTTCCCTCCACGCGGCAGGCGGTCGGGGGGCAGGTTGAATTCACGTCCGACGACCGCGGCGATCTCCGCGAGCTTCACGGAGTCGATCCCCAGTTCGTCCTCCAACTGCGCATCCCCCGTGAGGATGTCGAGCGGATAGCGGGTGACGGACGCTGCGCACTGGCGCACCCGGTCCAGGATGTTCAAAGGCGCTGCTGCGCCCTGCTGCGATGGATGTGCGGACATGCTGACCCCTGGCTGTTCAAGGCTTGGCGGGGCGCAATGTGCAGCGGGGGTCTGACACGTCCTTCAAAACGACCCGCCATGTGGTTTTTTGCGGAGCCGTTGTCGATCCTCCGGGCCGCCGTTCGTCGGGGGGACAGGCGGGCACGTCAATGCACACAGGAATTCCGATATTTAAAAACTCATCGTTGCCGTGTTCATCAGCCTCGACGGCGTCGTGCAGGCGTCGGCGTTCCGGCTCGAAGAGTCGAAGACCTCGGCCACCAGCGCGCTGATCACCCGCTACGTCCGCGTGGGCGAGGTGCGGACCGGCTCATTCCCGCGCGCCTGACCGGCGTCCGCGCGCCGCCAGCCCAGCCACAGGGCGAGCAACAGGGCGGGCAGCGTGAACAGGTCCGTGACATCCACCGTGTGCAGCGTGGGTTGGATGCGGGGAAGGGGCGCACCCGCGAGCACAGCCCCGAGCATGCGGAAGGGCCATTGCAGCCCGCCCAGGGCCCAGCGCCACGCATTCCCCGCGCCGACCGAAAGCTTCGTCGCGGAGAAGCACAGCCCCGTCAGCAGCACCGCGCCCGTCACCACCGCGCGCGAAGGACGGAAGTCCCGCGCGCGGTTCCGGAACAGCTGCTCCCAGAGCGCCTGGAGCAGCAGCGGGAACATGGCGAGCCCGGCGACGTCGGAGAGCTTCCCCGTCCACCACGACGGCCAGCGCGCCTTGAACACGTGGTCGTTGAGGAGGAGCAGGACCATGGCCCCCAGCACCAGGGGATGCAGGAGGCCACTGCCAGGGAAGGGCTTCAGGCGGCGCATGGGCACGCGCTACAGCGCTTCGAGCGTCACGGTGAAGCCACGAGGCGCCTCTTCTTGCCTCGCGGACGCCTGGGCCACCGCATCCACCTTCACGTCGACCGTGCCCGGCGGAGCGTCCGCCGCGATTTCAAGGTCGAGGTTCACGCGCCACTCACACGCCTGGCCGTCCTTGAGCTCGCATTCGGGGGGAAAGTACTCGTGCAGACTGTGGCCCACCGGCGTGCCGGGCTCGGTCAGGGGAAGGGATGGGCCCGGGTTCAGGGTGGCGCCATCCCGGGTCAGCGAGGGCCGCAACCACGTGCCCGTCGTCTGCGCCGGATTCACGGGGTTCCAATGCGCGGTGACGACGACATGGAAATCCCCGCTGAGAGGCTTGGACGCCTGCTCCGCGGTGACCCGGATGAGGAAGGGCTTCGTGACCCTGGGCGTCTGCGCCGACAGGCGCACGGGGCCAAGGGCGAGCCGCTCCGAACTGACGGGGGCCATGGTCGCCTTCGATGTGGCCACCGAGCCGGCGCAGGCCACCAACAAGGCCAGACGCGCGGCCCAATGCCGAAGGCGGGAAGGGGAATGCGTCGTTTCACTCATGACTTTGAAATGACTTTCTCCCGGGTGTCCCAGCCACGCCCAGGAAGGGGTTTGCAATGCGAGGCCCGGACCCGAAGCAAGCAGGATGCCATATGCTTCACAGAAGAAGGATGGGGGCCGGCCGCGCGGTGTGGGGGTTCGCGCACGACATGGCTGTCACATCGGCATAAGACGTCCAGGCTTCACCGCACCGAACGCGGAGGGACGATGTTCCAGCGAGTGGCGTTGTTGCTGCTGTGCCTCACGGCCTGCGGAGGGAAGCGGCTGCCCACGGGCCCGGGCTCTCCGCCGGACCGCACAGGCGACGGCTGGGAGGTGGCCTCCTTCGAGGACCAGGGCCTCCAGCGCTCCTGGTTCGACTGGCTGGAGCACGACGTGGCGGAAGGCACGGTGGAGGAGCCGGACGCGGTGGTCGTCGCGCGCGACGGCCGGCTCGTCTACGAGCGCTATTGGAACGGCTTCAAGCGGGAGGACGCGCACGACCTGCGCTCGGCCACCAAGAGCCTCACGTCGCTGCTGGTGGGCATGGCGCATGAGCGCGGCCTCCTCCCGGACCTGGACGCGCCCGTGCTGTCGCTGCTGCCGCACCTGCTGCCGGTCCGGAACGCGGATCCACGCAAGGAGCGCATCACCCTGCGCCACCTGCTCCAGATGCGCACGGGGCTGGCGTGCGACGACTGGAACCCGGACTCTCCCGGGAACGAGGAGCGGATGGCGGACACCGACGACTGGGTCCGCTTCATCGTGGATGTCCCCATGCAGGACGAACCGGGCACCGTGACGCGCTACTGCACGGGCGGCGTGGTGTTGCTGGGCGCGGCCCTGGAGCACGTCAGCGGACGCTCCGTCGCGGACCTCTCCCGGGAATGGCTGTTCGCGCCGCTGAAGGTCCAGGACTTCGCCTGGCAGCCCGCGGGCAAGCGAGGCACGGACACGGGCGGCCACCTGCGCCTGCGGCCCCGTGACTTCCTGAAGGTCGGCCAGGTCGTGCTTGGCGGAGGCGAGTGGCAGGGGGAGCGCCTTGTCTCCGGGGAATGGGTGGCGGAGTCCGGCAAGGCGCTGGGGCCGCTGGGGGACGCGGGCTACGGGCTCCTGTGGTGGAGCACCCGCTTCGTCATCCAGGGCGTCCCGGTGGAGGTGTCCTTCGCGCGTGGCAACGGCGGGCAGTACGTCTTCATCGCGCCCTCGCTGGGCCTCACCGCGGCCTTCACCGCCAGCCACTACAACGAGGCCGGTTCGTCGCTGCCGCTGGAGCTGTTCGGGCGGTACGTGCTGCCGGCGGCGCTCGGGCTCGAACGTCCGGGCCCGGAGGCCGCCGCCCGGAAATGAAGGGAGGTCACGCCCATCCGATGAAAGACAGAGGCGCCCGGAGAGGGTCCCGAGGGTCTTGAAGCACCTCCGCGTGCCAGGGATTCTCGTGATCTCCTTCAGTCGTTGCCCGGTCCGGCGTTTCCATGCGGGGACCGCACGTTGAGTGCTTCGGAAGGCGGACCGCGAGCGAGCAGGTCCCAGTGCGGTGTCCATGCCTCGGGGCTCGAGCCTGCCGCATGCCGTGAAGGTGGGGGAGCGTGTCTTCTTCCGGACGGAGACAGGGACGTCGCATCGGGATTCCGACGCGTTGCGCGCGTCGTGGATGACCGCTCCCTTCGCCGTGGGCAACTTGCGCCCCGGCATGACTCCTCCGAAAACCTCCCGCACCCGAAAGACTCCCGACCTCGCCGGCTTCGTGCGCGTGCGGGGGGCCCGTGAACACAACCTGAAACACGTGGACGTGGACCTCCCGCGCGATGCGCTGGTGGTCTTCACCGGGGTGTCCGGCTCTGGCAAGTCGTCCCTGGCGTTCGGGACGCTGTATGCCGAAGCGCAGCGGCGCTACTTCGAATCCGTGGCCCCGTATGCCCGGCGCCTGATTGATCAGGTGGGCGTGCCGGAGGTGGACTCCATCGACGGGCTGCCGCCGGCGGTGGCGTTGCAGCAGCACCGGGGGGCGCCGAGTTCGCGCTCGTCGGTGGGCAGCGTGACGACGCTGTCGAACTCGGTGCGCATGCTGTACTCGCGCGCCGGGACGTACCCGCCGAAGCTGGGCCGGCTGGACTCCGACGCGTTCTCGCCGAACACGCCCGCGGGTGCCTGCCCGAAGTGCCACGGCATCGGCCGGGTGTTCGAAGTGACGGAGCGCTCGATGGTGCCCGACGACAGCCTGAGCATCCGTGAGCGCGCCATCGCCGCGTGGCCGCCCGCGTGGCACGGCCAGAACCTGCGCGACATCCTGGTGACGCTCGGGTACGACATCGACACGCCCTGGCGCGACCTGCCGAAGAAGGACCGGCAGTGGATCCTCTTCACCGACGAGCAGCCCAGCGTCCCCGTCTACGCGGGCTTCACGTCCGCGGAGGTGAAGCGGGCCCTGGCCCGCAAGGAACCGCCCAGCTACATGGGCACGTTCACCGGCGCGAAGCGATACGTGATGACGACGTTCGCGACCACCGAGAGCGCGATGATGAAGAAGCGCGTCGCCCGGTACATGGTGAGCAGTGATTGCTCGCTGTGCAACGGCAAGCGCCTGCGCCGCGAGTCGCTGTCGGTGAAGTTCGCGGGGCTGGACATCGGCGAGCTGTCCCGACTGCCATTGGATCAGGTCGCGGACCTGCTGCGCCCCACGGCGGAGGGGCGGGCGGAAGGCGCGGAGGCGATGGCCCGCGAGCATCCGGAGAAGGTCATCGTCGCCGAGCGCATCACGAAGGACCTGCTGGCCCGCATCCAGGTGCTGACGGACCTGGGGCTGGGCTACCTGTCCCTGGAGCGCACCACGCCCACGCTGTCACCGGGGGAGTTGCAGCGGCTGCGGCTGGCCACGCAGATCCGCTCCAACCTCTTCGGCGTGGTGTATGTGATGGACGAGCCGTCCGCCGGCCTGCACCCGGCCGACACGGAGGCGTTGCTCACGGCGCTGGACCGGTTGAAGGACGCTGGCAACTCGCTGTTCGTGGTGGAGCACGAGGTGGACGTCATCCGCCACGCGGACTGGATTGTCGACGTGGGGCCCGCCGCCGGTGAGCACGGCGGGCGCGTGCTCTACAGCGGGCCGCCGGAGGGACTCGCGAAGGTGGAGGCGTCACGGACGCGGCGCTACCTGTTCGAGGAAGAGGCCCTGCGCCGCCGAGCGCCCCGGAAGGCCACCGGACGTCTGCGATTGGAGGGGGTGAAGCGCAACAACCTGCGCGGGCTGGACGTGGACTTCCCGCTGGGGGTGTTCACCACCGTCACGGGCGTGTCTGGCTCCGGCAAGTCGAGCCTCGTGAGCCAGGCCCTGGTGGAATTGGTGGCCGGGCGGCTGGGGCAGACGCTGGCTCCGGAAGAGGAGGAGGGTGAGCCGTTGGACCGCGAGCCGACGGTGGCGAGCGAAGGCCACATCACGGAAGGGATGCACGCGCTCAAGCGGCTGGTGACGGTGGACCAGAAGCCCATCGGGCGCACGCCGCGCTCCAACCTGGCGACGTACACGGGCCTGTTCGACCACGTGCGCAAGCTGTTCGCGGCGACGCCCCTGGCGAAATCGCGCAAGTACAGCGCGGGCCGCTTCTCATTCAATACGGCGGGGGGCCGCTGCGAGACGTGCGAGGGCGAAGGCTTCGTCAGCGTGGAGTTGCTCTTCCTGCCCAGCGTGTACGCGCCGTGCCCCACGTGTCACGGCACCCGCTACGACCCGAAGACGCTGGAGGTGAAGTACCGCGAGCGGAACATCGCGGACGTGCTGGGGATGACGGTGGACGCCGCCTTCGACTTCTTCACGGAGGAGCCGCCGCTCATGCGGGTGCTCAAGGTGTTGAAGGACGTGGGCCTGGGCTACCTGCGGCTGGGACAGCCCGCGACGGAGCTGTCCGGCGGCGAAGCGCAGCGCATCAAGCTGGCCACGGAGCTGCAACGCACCCAGCACGGCGACACGCTCTACGTGTTGGATGAGCCCACCACCGGCCTGCACCCGGCGGACGTGGACAAGCTGATGACGCAGTTGGAGGGGCTGGTGGACGCGGGCAACACGGTCATCGTGGTGGAGCACGACCTGCGCGTCGTCGCCGCCAGCGACCATGTCATCGACGTGGGGCCCGGCGCGGGGAACGCCGGGGGCAGGGTGGTGGCGCAGGGCACGCCCCAGGACGTGGCGAAGGTGAAGGCCAGCCGCACCGCGCCGTACCTTGCGCGCGTCCTCGGGTGAGGTTGGCAACGAGGGCAACAACGGGCTCGCCCTCGGGTTCACCGCCGTTCCGTAGGCACTGGTGGCAAGGACAGGCGCCTTCCGGTACATCCGGGACCCGTGACTCCCTCTCGCCCCTCGAAGGTGATGACGTGAACGACCGACTCCTGCGCACGGCGCGCCGCCAGCCCACCGACACCACCCCCGTGTGGCTGATGCGCCAGGCCGGCCGCTACCTGCCCGAGTACCGCGCCATCCGCGGCAACATCGCGTTCCTGGACCTCTGCAAGAACCCGGACCTGGCCGCGGAAGTCACCGTGCAGCCCGTCACCCGGCTGGGCGTGGACGCAGCCATCATCTTCTCCGACATCCTCATCCCCGTGGAGGCCATGGGCATCCACCTGGAGCTCGGGGACAAGGGGCCGCACTTCCCCAACCCCCTGCGCACCGCCGCGGACATCGACAAGCTGGGCGTCCCCGACCCCGTCGAGGGCACCGGCTTCGTCGCCGAGGCCATCCGCCGCACCCGCAAGGCCCTCAACGACTCCGTGCCCGTCATCGGCTTCGCGGGCGCGCCCTTCACCCTGGCCGCGTACATGGTCGAGGGCGGTGGCTCCAAGAGCTACATCGTCATCAAGCGCCTGCTCTTCGAGCAGCCGGAGCTGGCCCACCGCCTGTTCCAGAAGCTCACCGACACCCTCATCCCGTACCTCAAGATGCAGGTGGAGGCCGGCGCCAGCATCGTTCAAATCTTCGACTCCTGGGGCGGCGAGCTGTCCCCCTACGACTTCGAGCGCTTCAGCCTGCCGTACCTCACCCGCATGGTGACGGAGCTCAAGGCGACGGGCGTGCCCGTCATCCTCTTCGGCACCAACATGACCCCGCACCTGCCGCTCCTGAAGCGCACCGGCGCGGACGTCATCGGCCTGGACTGGCGCGTGAACGTGGACGAGGGCCGCCGCATCCTGGGCCCGGACGTCGCCACGCAGGGCAACCTGGACCCGCTGCACCTGTTCCTCCCCCGCGAGGAGCTGGACGCCCGCGTGAAGGACATCCTCGGCCGCGCGGGCCCCGTCGGGCACATCTTCAACCTGGGCCACGGCATCCTCCCGCCCAGCGACCCGGACGCCGCGAAGTTCCTCGTGGACGCCGTGCACCGCCATGGCGTCGCCCTCCGCCAGGGCATCGCGCTGCGCTGAAGGCCCGTGTGGGGAGGGCGGCCCCCTGCTCGCCCGGCTGCCCAGCAATTGACTCTTGAGTCAATCCAGCGTTGACGCGGCGCATCGTGGGTCGTTAGAAGTGCGTCACTCGTCGCACAGAGGGTGAGGCACACATGGCAAGCGAGAAGCGCAACGGCCACCGTCGGGTGGCCATCGTTCGCGGATTGCGGACGCCGTTCGCGAAGGCGGGCACCGTCTTCGCGGGGCTGACGGCGCTGGATCTGGGCCGGATGGTGGTCCAGGAACTGGTGCAGCGCAGCGACCTGGATCCGAACGAAATCAACCAGGTCGTCTTCGGTCAGGTCATCCCCACGCTGACCGCGCCGTCCATCGCGCGCGAAGTGGTGCTGGCGGCGGGCCTGCCCAAGCGCATCGATGCGTTCACGGTGGCGCGCGCCTGTGCCACGTCCATCCAGGCGCTCGTGGCGGGAGCCAACGCCATCGCGCTGGGGGACGCGGACGTCATCATCGCGGGCGGCACCGAGTCCCTGTCGGACGCGCCCATCTTCACCAGCCGCCCCCTGGCGCACGCGCTGGCCGCGTCGTCCAAGGGCAAGAGCCTGCCGGACAAGCTGCGTCCCTTCCAGAAGCTCAAGGGCAAGGACCTGCTGCCCGTGCCCCCCGCCATCGCCGAGTACTCCACCGGCGAGACGATGGGTGAGAGCGCGGAGAAGATGGCCAAGGAGAACGGCATCAGCCGCGAGGAGCAGGACCTCATCGCCTTCAACTCGCACCAGAACGCGGCGAAGGCGTGGAAGGAAGGCTACTTCGCCGACGAGGTGATGCACGTCCTCGTGCCGCCCAAGTACGAGCAGTCCGCCACGAAGGACAACATCGTGCGCGAGGACACCAGCCTGGAGGCCCTCTCCAAGCTCAAGCCGGTGTTCGACCGCCGCTATGGCAGCGTCACCGCCGGCAACGCGTCCCCCCTCACCGACGGCGCCGCGGCGCTGCTCCTGATGAGCGAGGAGAAGGCGAAGGCGCTGGGCTACGAGCCGCTGGGCTTCCTGCGCTCGCACGCGTTCGCGGCGACGGATCCGGGCGACCAGCTGCTCCAGGGGCCGGCGTACGCGGCGCCCGTGGCGCTCAAGCGCGCGGGGCTGAAGCTTTCGGACATCGACCTCGTGGAGATGCACGAGGCCTTCGCCGCGCAGGTGGCGAGCAACATCCAGGCGCTGGCCTCCAAGGAGTTCGCGAAGAAGGCGGGCTTCAGCGGGCCGGTGGGTGAGATTGACCGCTCACGGCTGAACGTGACGGGTGGCTCCATCTCCCTGGGGCATCCGTTTGGAGCCACCGGGGCGCGCATCGTCACGCAGGCCCTGAACGAGCTGAAGCGTCGGAACAAGAACACGGTGCTGTGCACCGTCTGCGCCGCGGGCGGGCTGGGCGCCGCGGTCATCCTGGAGCGTGCGTGATGGCGACCAAGCATGAAGAGGTCGAGGCGAAGCAGGGCTTGAGCTACGACGTCACCGACGGCGTCGCGGTCATCACCGTGGACCTGCCGGGCGCGGCCGTGAACACGCTGTCCCCGGAAGTGGGCACCGCGTTCACGCAGCTCCTGGAGCAGGCGGAGCGCGCCCTGGACGTGAAGGCCGTGGTGTTCATCTCCGGCAAGAAGGACAACTTCGTCGCCGGCGCGAACATCGACTTCCTGCAGACCATCAAGTCCCCGGACGAAGTCGTCGCCATCAGCCGCGCCGCGCACGCGGAGTTCGACCGGCTGGAGGCCTTCTCCAAGCCTGTCGTCGCGGCCATCCACGGCGCGTGCCTGGGCGGCGGCCTGGAGTGGGCGCTCGCGTGCCACTACCGCATCGCCACCGACAGCCCCAAGACGAGCCTGGGCCTGCCGGAGACGCAGCTGGGCCTCATTCCCGGCGCGGGCGGCACGCAGCGCCTGCCCGAGCTCATCGGCGCTCAGGCGGCCCTGGACCTCATCCTCACCGGCAAGAACGTGAAGGCGTCCAAGGCGAAGAAGCTGGGCATCGTGGATGAGGTGGTCCCCGTGCCCATGTTGAAGCGCATCGCGTTGCAGCGCGCGGCGGAGCTGGCGGCGGGCACGCTCAAGGTGGAGCGCGCGCACCAGGGCTTCAAGGCCGTGGCGGCGAGCGGCAAGAAGAAGGGCATCGCGGGCCTCTTCCAGGGCCTCATCAGCAAGGACCTGTGGGCGGAGGCGGCGCTGGAGGACAACCCGCTCGGCCGCAAGGTGCTCTTCGACCAGGCGAAGAAGGCGCTCCTGAAGAAGACGCGCGGCAAGTACCCGGCGCAGGAGAAGGCGCTCCAGGTCATCCGCGTGGGCCTGGAGTCCGGGCGCAAGGCGGGCCTGGAGGCGGAGGCGAAGGCGTTCGGCGAGCTGGTGTTCACGGACGTGTCGCGGCGGCTGGTGGAGATCTTCTTCGCCACCACGGCGCTGAAGAAGGAGAACGGCACCGCCAACGCCAGCGTGAAGCCGCGCGAGGTGAAGAAGGTGGGCGTGCTGGGCGGCGGCCTGATGGGCGGCGGCATCGCCTACGTGGCGGGCGTGCTCCAGGGCGTGCCGGTGCGCGTGAAGGACAAGGACGACGCGGGCGCGGGCCGCGCGCTCAAGCAGGTGCAGACGGTGCTGGACGAGCGCGTGAAGCGCCGCTCGCTCACCCACCGCGAGTCGTCCGCGAAGATGTCCAACATCAGCGCGGGCACCGACTACAGCGGCTTCAAGTCGGTGGACCTCATCATCGAGGCGGTGTTCGAGGACCTGAAGCTCAAGCACAAGGTCATCGCGGAGGTGGAGGCCGTCACCGGCCCGGACACCATCTTCGCGTCCAACACCTCCAGCCTGCCCATCACGGAGCTGGCCAAGGGCAGCAAGCGGCCCTCGCAAGTGATTGGGATGCATTACTTCAGCCCGGTCCACAAGATGCCGCTCTTGGAGATCATCACGCACCCGGGCACCGCGGAGTGGGTGACGGCGACGTGCGTGGACGTGGGCCGCAAGCAGGGCAAGACGGTCATCGTCGTCAACGACGGGCCGGGCTTCTACACGTCGCGCATCCTCGCGCCGTACATGAACGAGGCGGCGTACCTGCTGGCGGAGGGCGCGGACATCGTCCAGTTGGACAAGGCGCTCGTGGACTTCGGCTTCCCGGTGGGCCCCATCACGCTGCTGGACGAGGTGGGCATCGACGTGGCCCAGAAGGTGGGCCCCATCATGGAGGCCGCGTTCGGCAAGCGGATGGCGGCGCCCAAGGCGCTGGAGGGCGTCATCTCCGACGGACGCCTGGGCCGCAAGACGCAGAAGGGCTTCTACCTGTACGAGGACGGGAAGAAGAAGGAGGTGGACCCCTCTGTCTACCTGCTCCTGCCGCACGGCAAGGACCGCAAGTCGCTGGACCCCGCGGAGATGGCGGAGCGCTGCGCGCTGCAGATGGTGAACGAGGCCATCCGCTGCCTGGGCGAGGGCATCCTGCGAAGCCCCCGCGACGGCGACGTGGGCGCCATCTTCGGCCTGGGCTTCCCGCCGTTCCTGGGCGGCCCGCTGCGCTACGCGGACAGCCTGGGGCCCGCCCACCTGCTGCGCAAGCTGGAGCACTACCAGGACAAGTACGGCGAGCGCTTCACGCCCGCGCCGTTGCTATTGGAGAAGGTGCGGGCCGGCAAGGGCTTCTACGACGCGTGACGTCGTGACGGACCGGGGCAGGGGAGGGGGCCGCAAGGCCTTCCCCTGGCCCGGGGCATGGAGCCCGGCTTGACGGCGGGGGCGGTTCTGGACCAAGGGCATGCCCCGAATGGTCCGCTCCGCTCCCCGTGCCGTCCTGACCGCAGGCCTCGCCGCGCTGGTGGTGTGCACCGTGCTGGTGACGGTGGCCGCGCTCGCGTTTCCCCTGGGCTACAGTCCCGCGCGGCCCACCTGGCCGGGGGCTCCCACGCTGCTGGGCTGGGCGCACTTCGACGCCGGCTGGTACGCGCACATCGCGACGCACGGCTACAGCTACACGCCCGGCCAGCAGAGCCCGGTGGCGTTCTTCCCGCTGTACCCGCTGGTGCTGCGCGGCCTGGGCCTCTTGCATGTGGACACGTTCCTCGCGGGGATGCTCGTCACGATGCTGAGCGGGCTGGGGGCGCTGTACGTCTTCACGCAGTGGGCGCGCACGCGGGCGGACGAGGAGGCGGCGCGCGACGCGGGGCTGCTGCTGGCGTTCTACCCGTTCGCGTTCTTCCTCTACGGGGCGATGTACTCGGACGCGCTGTTCCTGCTGCTCGTCATCGGGGCGTTCCTGCTGCTGGAGCGGGGGCAATTGGGGCTTGCCGTGCTGCTGGCCGCCGTGGCCACCGCGGCGCGGCCGGTGGCGCCCGCGCTGGTGGTGGGGCTGCTCGCGCGGCGGCTGGAATGGAAGCACGAGCGCGGCCAGAAGTGGAGCCTCGTGGACCTGCTGCCGGTGTTCGCGGCGGCGGGCTTCGTGCTGTACGTGCTGTACCAGTGGAAGGCGTTCGGGGAGCCCTTCGCGTTCGTGAAGGTGCAGTCCGCGCCGGGGTGGGACCAGAAGCCGGGCTGGCGCACGTGGGCGAAGCTGCGCTGGTTCCAGGGCTTCAGCCGGGACATGTCGCTGTCGGACGGCCTGCGGCTGGTGGGGCACGCGGCCGTCACCCTGGGGGCGCTCGCGCTGGTGTGGCCGTGCGCGAAGCGGCTGGGGTGGGGCTATGGCGTGTACACGCTGGCCATCGTCGGACTGCCCGCCATGTCCAGCAAGGACTTCATGGGCATGGGGCGCTACCTGCTGGCCGCCTTCCCCCTGTTCCTCACGCTGGCGCTGCTCCTGCGCGAGCGTCCACGGTGGAAATGGGGCGTGCTCGCGACGAGCCTGGGGTTGATGCTGGCGCTGACGGTGGCGTTCGGCGCCGCGGAGTACGTGTCATGAGCCGCGGGCTCCTGGCGCAGGCCCTGGAGCGCTACGCGGGGCTGCCCGCGAGCGAGCGCTTCCATGTCCACGCGCGCGCATCGTCGGCGCCACTGCTCGCGGTGGCCTCGCGGCTGCCAGCGGGGACGGTGGCGGACATCGGCTGTGGGCACGGGTTGTTGTCCGCGCTGATGGCGCTCGCGGTGCCGGAGCGCCGGGTGCTGGGCGTGGACCTGGATGCGCGCAAGGTGCGCTGGGCGCAGGAGGCGCTTTCGGGGCTGCCCAACGTGACGCTGGCCGTGGGGTCGGTGGAGCAGCTGGCGGCGGAGCATTCCGGGACGCTCGACGCGGCGGTGGTGTGCGACGTGCTGTACCTGCTGCCGGAGGCGCAGTGGCCCGCGTTCCTCAAGGCCGTGCGCGGGTTGTTGAAGCCCGGGGGGCGCTTCCTGTTGAAGGAGGTGGAGGGGGATCGCTCCTGGAAGCACGCGAAGGCCCTGGCGCAGGAGTGGGTGATGGTGTCGCTGCTGGGGCGCACGAAGGCCAGCGGAGGCATGGTGCTCCGGCCGCGCGTGGACGGCGTGCGGATGCTGCGCGACGCGGGCTTCGAGGTGCGCGAGGTGGTGGGGCTGGGCGAGGGCTACACGACGCCGCACCTGCTCTACGACGCCGAGGCGCGCTGATGGGGCTTCAGCCCAACGCGCCGTAGTTCGCGAGCGCGATGTCCCGCTCCACGAGCTTCGCCTTCACCCGGGGGCTCGTGAGCGCCGCCAGCTCCGCGCCCCAGCCATAGCGCCACGCCGGGTCCTCCGGCACATGCGGCGCGCCTTCCCCCGGATGGCACCCCAGCTCGAAGTCCCCCGCCGGCAGCGCGTCCAGCACCGCCAGCAGCGCGGGCTCATCCAGCCGGCCCGCCTCGAACACGCCTCCCGCGCTCACCCGACGCACGCCCGGACGGGCCCGGGGCGCCGTGCGCGCCAGCACCGCCAGCACCGTCGTCTTCAACGCCGGCCCGGGAGCGCGCAGCCACGACGCACGCGGCAGCGCATCCGGCCACCGCAGGGGCAGCCCCTCCCGTGAGGCCATGCCCTCCACCACCGAACGCACCCCCGGCAACAGGTGCAGGTGCTGGTGCCCATCCAGGTGGTCCACCTGAGCGCCCAGCTCCCGAGCGCGGGCGAGCTGCGCGGACAGCTCCCGCTCCAGCTCCTCGCGTCGAACCTGCCCGGTGAGCCACGCCCGTGCGAAGTCCGCCCAACTGCCCCGGAGCCGCCCGTCCGGCGCCACCGTCCGCACCGACTCCGAGGGCGCGGCGCACCGCAGCCGCGTGGACAGCGCCAGGTGCACGCCCACCGCCAGCCCCTGCGCCTTCGCGAGCCCCACCGCCTCCGCCGCCGAAGGCCCCATGGCCAGCAGCGTGGCGCTGGTGACGATGCCGTCGCGGTGGGCCTTCAGGATGCCCGCGTCCAGCGACGGGTGCAGGCCCAGGTCATCCGCGTTGACGATGAGGCGCGTGCGCGGCGGCATGGGGCGCCCCTACCCGCGCCCCGTGGTGCCCGTCACCGGACGCAGCGGCTGCACCGACGGCGGCAGGCGCACCGGCTGCAAGGGCGCCGTGGGCGTGCGCGTCTCCGGGTACAGGCTCACCAGCTCCTTCACCATCTTCAGGATGACCGACGGCGAGGCCAGCGTGGAGATGCCGCGCGTGCGCGGGAAGTAGTCCACGCCCATCTGGAACACCCGGAAGCCCTTGCGGATGGCCTTCACCACCAGCTCCGCGTCGATGAACGAGCCCTGGCTCTTGAGCTCCATCGACTCCAGCACCCGGCGGTGCATCAGCTTGAAGCTGAAGTTCACGTCCTTGATCTGGATGTCGAACAGCGCCCGGATGAGCAGGTTGTAGACGAACGAGTACACGATGCGCTTGGGACCCTCGCTCGTGCGGTCGAACCGGAAGGCGCAGATCATGTCCGCCTCCAGGTACTCCATCAGGTGCAGCGCCCGCTCCACCTCCCGCATGTCGAACGGCAGGTCGATGTCCGAGTACAGCACCAGGTCCTTCGTGCTCGCCGTCAGCCCCGTGCGCATCGCCCCGCCCAGCTTCAGATTCACCGGGTGGGTGATGACCCTGAGCTGCGGCACCTTCGCCGCCAGCGCCTCGCAGACCTCCTGGGTCCGGTCCGTGGAAGCGTCGTTGACGACGATGATTTCGAAGTCGTCCGTGAGCTTGGGCAGCACTTCGAGGGCGCGACTCACCGCGCGCTCCACGTAGTCCTCCTCGTTCCAGGCGGGGAAGAACAGGCTGATGCTCGGGTACTTGGCCACGGTCGTCATCTCGCGTCGTTCCGTCAGAAAGGAAACGGCGCTCGCTACCAGAGGGCGAGGTTCCGAGGCAAACCCCATGGCCTTCCCCGTGACAAACCCCTAGAGTACCGTCTAGTCATCATTTTACGGGGACACGGTGAAAACCAAGCCCTTCACGCTGCTGGTCGTCGACGATTCGCAGGCGCTGCTGCCCCACCTGGTACGCACGCTCGGCCCGGAGGACTTCGCCCTCAGGGTGGCGCGCTCCGGGCCGGAGGCCCTGGGACTGACCCAGGAGGTAGATGGCGTCCTGCTCTGCCCCGGCGAAACGAACCCCACGGAGGCCCATGCGCTGCTGGAGGCGCTCACCCCACCTGCTCCCACGTCGTCCCGGCCGCCGGTGCTGGTGCTCTCCCCACCGGAGGACAAGGCCCTGAGGCTCGCCGCGCTCCGCAGGGGGGCTGAGTTGATTTTGACCCCCTGGGACGAGGAAGAGCTGCGACTCCGGCTATACCGGAGCCTCGAAACGTACCGGAAGTGGACAGAACTTCACTCCCAGGTAGAGGAACTGCGGCGCCTGGCCGTCACGGACGGCCTGACCCAGGTGCACAACCACCGCTACTTCCAGGAGCGGCTGCGCGAGGAGTTCCGCCGCGCGCAGCGCTACGACGAGAGCCTGTCGCTCATCCTGGTGGACCTGGACCACTTCAAGAACATCAACGACGCCCACGGCCACGGCGCCGGGGACCGGGTGCTGCGGGAGGTGGCCGCCTCGCTGCAGCACAGCGTGCGCGAAACCGACCTGGTGGCCCGCTACGGAGGGGAGGAGTTCGCCATCCTCCTGCCCTGTACCCACCTGCCGGGAGCCCTCACCGTCGCGGAGCGCGTGCGCAGGGGCGTTTCCGACCTGCATGCGGGCCCGGAGGGGGCCCTGCGCGTCACGGCATCCCTGGGGGTCTCCAGCTTCCCCCACCGCGCCATCCTCACCCCGGAACAGCTCCTGCTGACCGCCGACGAGGCCCTCTACCGCGCCAAGCGCGAGGGTCGCGACCGCATCTGCCTGCACCCGCCCGCACCCCTGTTTTCGGCACCACCCTCCCGGGTTGGCTGACCCGGGGGGGTCATGTACCCGGGGTCAGACTTGACCCGTTTGGGTGTGGTGGGTCTATGATGACCTTGCCCCTTTTTGTCAGGTCCTGGAAAATGGGCGTGATTCCCGGGGCTTATCCAAATCTCGGGTTTGGCAAGGCCATTGCAAATGTCGGAACCCGGAAACTTCATGGGAACCCTGGTGGCACAGGCACAAGCGCAGGACCCAGTCGCCCGCGGGCGGCTGCTGCTCGTGGACGACGAGGAGAACATCCTCAAGTCCATCCGGCGGGTGCTGCGGCGGGGTGAGTGGGACATCGAGACGGCGACGGACGCGGAAGCCGGCCTGCGCACGCTGGAGCGGTTCCACCCGGAGGTCGTCATCTCCGACTTCCGGATGCCGGGGATGAACGGGGTGGAGTTCCTCACCCAGGTGAAGCAGCAGGAGCCCCGGGCCCAGCGCATCATGCTGACGGGGCAGGCGGATCAGCAGGCCATCGAAGAGGCCATCAACCGCTCGGAAATCTTCCGCTTCATCTCCAAGCCCTGGAACGACAGCCACCTGGTGCTCACGGTCAAGAGCGCCTTCGAGCAGCACGCGCTCCAGACGGAGAACGACCGGCTCTACCGCGTCACGCAGGAGCAGAACGCGGAGTTGAAGCGCCTCAACGCGGACCTGGAGGAGCGCGTCGCGGTGCGCACGCGCCTCTTGTCCACCGCGAAGCGCGAGTGGGAGCTCTCCTTCGACTGCATGGAGACGCCGCTCGCGGTGGTGCGCGCGCGGGACTTCGCGGTGCGCCGCGCGAACGTGGCGTACGCGCAGGTGGCGCGCCGCTCCATCGAGGAAGTGCCCTCCGACGTGCCGTGCCACCAGTACCTCTTCGGCCGGGACACGCCGTGCGCGGGCTGCCCGCTGCCCTCCGCCATGGAGAGCGGCAAGGGCGCGCGCGGGGAAGTGCAGCAGGGCGGGCGCAGCTACGTGGTGGCCGCCTATCCGTTCGCCGGCGACGACCGCGCGGTGTGCACCTACCGCGACGTCACCGAGGAGCAGGCGATGACGCGCCGGCTCATCGAGACGGAGAAGATGGCGGCGGTGGGGCAGCTGGCGGGCGGCGTGGCGCATGAAATCAACAACCCGCTGGGCGGCATCCTCGCCTTCGCGCAGCTCATGTCGCGCGACGCGGGCCGCAGCAGCAACGACCTGGAGTCGCTGAAGCTGATTGAAGAGAGCGCGCTGCGCTGCAAGCGCATCGTGGAGAGCCTGCTGAAGTTCAGCCGGCACAGCCGCGTGGAGGACCGCCGCCTCTTCGACGTGTCCAAGTGCGTGGAGGACGCCGCGGTGCTCTTCCGCGCGCAGCTCAAGTCCATGCCCAAGGTGGAGCTGAAGCTGGGCCTGAAGGACGGGCTGCCCAAGGTGTACGGCGACGCGGGCCAGCTCGCGCAGGTGGTGCTCAACCTGCTGCAGAACGGCCTGTACGCGCTGCCCGAAGGCAAGGGGCGCCTGTCCCTGGAGACGGGCCGCGAGGGCGACCGGTGCTTCTTCGCGGTGGCGGACACCGGGACGGGCATTGAAGAGCGGCACCTGCCGCGCATCTTCGAGCCGTCCTTCACCACCAAGCCTCCGGGCGAGGGAACGGGCCTGGGCCTGTCCATTGCCTACCGCATCGTCCAGGACCACGGGGGCACCTTCCAGGTGGACACCCACGTGGGCACTGGCTCCCGCTTCACCGTCTTCCTGCCCATTCCCCTGCAGCTCGAGAGGTTGCCGTGAACCAAGTCAAGCGCGCCAAGGTCCTCGTCGTGGATGACGACTCCGTCGTCCTCAAGGCCGTCACCCAGATCCTCCAGCGGGAGGGGCACCCCGTCGTCGCCATCGACGACGCGGTGGAGGGGCTCGCGGCGGCGAAGGACCCGTCCATCGACGTGGTCGTGCTCGACATCAAGATGCCGCACCTGTCCGGCATGGACCTCTTGCGCGCCATCAAGGCGGACCGCCCGGACGTGGAGGTCATCATGATGACGGCCTTCGCCACCGTGGAGACGGCGGTGGAGGCGGTGAAGGCGGGCGCGTACGACTACCTCACCAAGCCCTTCGAGAACATCGACGAGGTGAGCCTCACGGTGGCCAAGGCCGCCGAGCGCAAGTCCCTCAAGGACCGCACGCGCGCGCTGGAGGAGGCGCTCACCGCGCGCAGCCAGTTCGAGGACCTCATCGGGCAGTCGTCGCAGATGCGCGCCGTGTTCAAGCTGGTGGAGACGGTCAGCCACTCCACCGCCACGGTCCTCATCCAGGGTGAGAGCGGCACGGGCAAGGAGCTGGTCGCGCGCGCCATCCACTACCGCAGCGCCCGCCGTGACAAGCCCTTCGTGGCCGTCAACTGTTCGGCGCTGACGGAGACGCTGCTGGAAAGCGAGCTGTTCGGCCACGTGAAGGGCAGCTTCACCGGCGCCACCGGCAACAAGAAGGGCCTCTTCGAGGCGGCCGACGGCGGCACCATCTTCCTGGACGAGATTGGCGACGTGCCCCCCGCCACCCAGGTGCGCCTGCTGCGCGTGCTGCAGGAGGGCGAGGTGAAGCGCGTGGGCGCCAACGAGCCCGTGAAGGTGGACGTGCGCGTCATCGCCGCCACGCACGTGGACCTGTCGCGCGCCAAGGAGCAGGGCAAGTTCCGCGAGGACCTGTTCTACCGGCTCAACGTCATCACCATCGACCTGCCGCCCCTGCGCGACCGCCCGGAGGACGTGCCGCTGCTCGCGCACCACTTCCTCAAGGTCTACACCGGCAAGGCGGACAAGAAGGTCAACGGCATCAGCCCCCGCGCCATGGAGGCCCTCACCTGCAACCGGTGGACGGGCAACGTGCGCGAGCTGGAGAACGTCATCGAGCGCGCGGTGGTGCTCACGGCCAACGAGGCCATCGACGTGGAGGACCTGCCGCCCGGCTTCCAGGCCGCGCCCCAGGCCGACTCGGCGGTGGAGGTGTTCAGCCTGGCGCACCTGCCGTACGCCCAGGCCAAGCGCCTGGCCATGCGCGCCTTCGAGCGCCGCTACCTGTCCGCGCTGCTGGAGAAGAACAACCACAACGTGTCCAGCGCGGCGCGCGCGGCCGGCGTGGACCGCTCCAACTTCCGCCGCCTGCTCAAGCAGTACGAGGTGGCCGGCCGGAGCATGAAGCCGCGCCAGGGCAAGGGGCCGGACTCGGACACCGGGCCGGGCGTTCCCGTGCTCGAAGCCGTGTCCTGACGTTGAGCCCCGCACGCGGGAGGAGGGCGCTTCAGCCGTCCTCCCCGGGCTCGCGCTCGCCCCCGGCTTCACGCCGCGCGGCGAGCTGCTGCTGGATGTTCTCGTAGCGCTCGGACAGCTCCGCCTCGAAGCCATTGCGCGTCGGGGTGTAGAAGCAGCGGGCGCGCAGCGCTTCGGGCAGGTACTCCTCCGGGACGTAGTTGCCCTCGAAGTTGTGCGGGTACTTGTACCCGCCGCCGTAGCCCAGCGACTTCATCAGCTTCGTGGGCGCGTTCCTCAGGTGCAGGGGCACCGGCAGCGCGCCCTCCTTCGTCACGGCCTCGCGCACGGCGGCGTAGGCCGCGATGACGGCGTTCGACTTGGGCGCCAGCGCCAGGTACGTCACGGCCTGGGTGAGGGGCAGGGTGCCTTCGGGCAGGCCCATCAACTGGAAGGCCCGGAGCGCGTCCACCGCCACGCCCAGCGCGCGCGGGTCCGCGTTGCCCACGTCCTCCGACGCGAAGATGACCATGCGGCGGAAGATGAAGACGGGGTCCTCGCCCGCCTCCAGCATGCGCGTCATCCAGTACAGCGCCGCGTCCACGTCGCTGCCGCGCATGGATTTGATGAAGGCGCTGACGACGTTGTAGTGCTCCTCGCCGCCCTTGTCGTAGAGCAGCAGCTTCTGCTGGAGCGCCTCCTCCGCCACCTTGCGGTCCACCGCCGTGCCGCCATGGGCCGCGGCGGCCTCCAGCGCGGTGAGGGCCTTGCGCGCATCCCCACCGGCCGCGTCCGCGATGAAGTCCAGCGCCGCGTCGTCCACCGTCACCCGGCCGCCCAGGCCCTTGGGGTCCGCCACCGCGCGGCGCATCACCGCCACCAGCTCCTCCTGCTCCAGGCCGCGCAGGGTGATGACGCGGCAGCGGGACAGGAGGGCGGCGTTCACTTCGAAGGACGGGTTCTCCGTGGTGGCGCCGATGAGGGTGACGGTGCCCTTCTCCACGTGGGGCAGGAGCGCGTCCTGCTGCGACTTGTTGAAGCGGTGGATTTCGTCGATGAAGAGCAGGGTGCGCTGGCGGTTCAGCTTCCAGCGGTCCTGGGCGCGGGCCACCGTCTCGCGGATGTCCTTCACGCCCGCGAGCACGGCGGACATCGTCTCGAAAGCGGCGCCGGTGGAGCGGGCGACGAGCTGGGCGAGCGTCGTCTTGCCGGTGCCCGGTGGGCCCCAGAGGATGAGGCTGGGCACCTGGTCGGCCTCCAGGGCGCGGCGCAGGAAGCGGCCCTCGCCGGTGAGGTGCTCCTGGCCCAGGTATTCGGAGAGCGTGGTGGGCCGCATGCGCTCGGCGAGCGGCGCCAGGGAGGCCGTTTCCTTCTGGCTGGCGTGGTCGAACAGGTCCATGTCGTCCCTGAACCTAGCGTCCCAGCCGCTCCCGCGCCCTCCCGATGTCCCGGGGGGATGTCCGGCGTCGGACCGGTGCGTCAATTCCCTTGCCCCTCCGGCTGGCCGCCTGGACTAGAACCCGGGGGGCGTGCAGACCCTGGTCATCGTCGCGAAGCGAGACACCCCGCAGGCCACGGCCCTGGCGGCGGAGATCCATGAGCGCTACCCGCACCTCACGGTGCTGGCGGACCGTGCCCTGGCACATGCGCTGAACTGGCCGCGCGTGGAGGACCGGGAGCTGGCGGCGCGCGCGGACGCGGTGGTGGTGCTGGGCGGCGACGGCACCCTCATCTACGCGGCGCGGCTGCTGGGCGGCCGCAACGTGCCCATCATCGGCGTCAACCTGGGCAGCCTGGGCTTCATGACCGAAGTGCCCGTGGAGGAGCTGTTCACCCGGCTGGCGGACGTGCTGGCGGGCGACTTCCACGTGGACTCGCGGATGAAGCTGTCGTGCCGGCTGATGCGCGGGGGCAAGGTCCTCATCGAGGATGAAATCCTCAACGACGTGGTCATCAACAAGGGCGCCCTGGCGCGCATCGCGGACCACGAGACGTCCATCGATGGCGTGCCCATCACCACGTACAAGTCGGACGGAATCATCCTGGCCACGCCGACAGGCTCCACCGCGTATTCGCTGTCCGCGGGCGGGCCCATCGTGCACCCGTCGGTGGACTGCACCATCCTGTCGCCCATCTGTTCGCACGCGTTGACCCAGCGGGCCATCGTGGTGCCGGCGGACCGGACCATCCGCATCACGCTCAAGAGCGAGACGGCGGACACGTACCTCACGCTGGACGGACAGACGGGCCACTCGCTGCAGACGGGGGATTGCATCGAGGTCGTGCGTTCGCCCAACCGCGTGGGCCTGGTGCGCAACCCCCGCGTGGCGTTCTTCACCATCCTCCGGCAGAAGCTCCACTGGGGCGAGCGCTGAGCCACGCCGTCGGGTGTGGGGCTCCCCTCGTGACACGGGGGTAGGGTACCCTCCGGCCCCGTGACGACGGGTTCCCACACGACGCGGTTCGGGAAGTACGAATTGCAGCAGCGCCTGGGGGCGGGCGGGATGGCCGTGGTGCACCGCGCGCGCTTCACGCTGGCGCCGGGCGTGTCCCGCTCCGTGGTCATCAAGCGCGTGAGGGACCCGTACGCGCAGGACCCGGCCTTCGTGCGGATGTTCCTCAACGAAGCGCGCATCTCCATGGGCCTGAGCCACGGCAACATCGTGCAGGTCTTCGACTTCGGTGAGGTGGAGGGCGAGTACTTCCTCGCGATGGAGTGGGTGGACGGGCAGCCCCTGTCGCACGTGCTCAAGCGCTCGAAGCTGAAGGGGCTTTCGCACCTGCCCGCGCCGCTGGCGGTGGGGCTGGTGCTGGAGGTCTGCAAGGGCCTGCACCACGCGCACACCCGCCGCGACGAGGAGGGCCGTCCGCTGGGGCTGGTGCACCGCGACGTGTCGCCGGACAACGTGCTCGTCAGCTACGAGGGCGAGGTGAAGCTGTCCGACTTCGGCATCGCGAAGGCGCAGCTGTCGGATCAGCCGGAGACGGAAGCCGGCGTGGTGCGTGGCAAGTACATCTACCTGTCCCCGGAGCAGACGCGCGCGGAGGCGTTGGATGCGCGCTCGGACGTGTACACGACGGGCGTGGTGCTCTTCGAACTGCTCACCGGCCGCCGACCGGTGGAGGGGGATGCGCATGCGGTGATGGAGCGCATCGCCAAGGGAATGGTGACGTCCGCGCACCAGTACGTGCCGGAGCTGGACGCTTCGCTCGTGGCGCTGGTGTCGCGGGCGCTGGCGCTGCGGCGCGAGGACCGCTTCACCAGCGCGGAGGACTTCCAGCGCGCCCTGGCGGAGTGGCTCGCGTACCGGGCGCCCCTGTTCCCCGCCACGACGCTGCGACACCTGATGGGCTGGCTGTTCGAGGAGGAGCTCAAGCTCGCGGGGCATGAGCCGCGCATCCCCGCGTCCTTCCTGCGCCAGGTGGCCATCTGGACGGGGGAGGACGTTCCGGGCGGAGCGGGGGAGCCCGCGACGGCGTCCTCGGTGCACCGGGCGCTGGACTCGGCGTATCCGCAGGAGCGGGAGACGGGGGCCGCCCTGGAGCCGCCTCCGCCGGAAGCGACGCGTGGGTCGGTGCCCGTCTGGATATGGGGGGCGCTCGCGGCGGTGGTCCTGGGGGTGTTCGTCTGGCGGGCGGTGGTCCCCGAGATGTCGGCCTCTCCCCTGCGAAAGCTCCAGGTGGTGACGAATCCGCCGGGCGCGCAGGTGCGCTGGGATGGCACGCCGGTGGGGATGACGCCGACCACGCTGGAGGTGCCCGAGGGGAAGGCCTCCCACCGGTTGGAGCTGCTGTTCGTGGGCTACCAGCCCTGGACGACCACGGTGTCGGAGTCGGAAGTGCCCGAGCGCGTGCAGGTGGCGCTGGAGCGGTTGGTCGCGGAGAAGCCGAAGCC
>NZ_RAWD01000008.1:0-82839 GCF_003612065.1 Corallococcus sp. CA047B | reverse complement strand
TATGCGATCGTCGGCAGCGTCAGATGTGTATAAGAGACAGGCCCGGGGCGGTGGGCAGCAGGGGCAGCACCATCAGCAGGCGCTGGCGCGCGGCCTTCATCCAGGCGAACAGGCCATCCATCGCGCCGAAGTCGCCAATGCCGAAGTCGGTCCGGGAACGCAGGGAGAAGAGGGGAAGCAGGAGACCGGAGAGCCGGCCAGGAGTGGACATGCGGCGCAATCTGCCCCAGCCACGGGCCGGTGTGAACTGCTGTCACCCAGGTGTTCACACGTGCCTGCTTGTTCAGCGCGCGGAGGTTGTCTGTTGAAAGTTGCGGCCGCGAGAATCGCTCGGCGGTGGACGGACACCCACCAGAGGTGGAAAGGACCGCACCCCATGAGCCCGCTCCCCCTGACCTTCTACGCCCGCCCCGCGCTGGAGGTGGCGCGCGACCTGCTGGGGACGCTGCTGGTGGTGGATGGGGTGAAGGGCCGGCGCGTGGGTCGCATCGTGGAGGTGGAGGCCTACCTGGGGGAGCACGACCTGGCGTGCCACTCCTCCAAGGGGCTCACCCCGCGCACGGAGGTGATGTTCGGGCCGGCGGGGCGCGCGTACATGTACCTCATCTATGGAATGCACCATTGCTTCAACGTGGTGACGGACTCGGAAGGGGTGGGGGCGGCCGTGCTGGTGCGGGCGGTGGAGCCGGTGGAGGGCCTGTCCCCGGGCGAGCGCACGGACGGGCCGGGCCGGCTGTGCCGGGTGCTGGGGTTGAACCTGAACCACAACAAGCAGCGGCTGGATTCGGACGGGCTGCACCTGCTGCCGGGCACGCCGGTGCCGGACGCCGGGGTGGAGCGGGGGCCCCGGATTGGCGTGGAGTACGCCGGGGCGTGGGCCGCTGAACCCTTCCGGTTGTGGATCCGGGACAGTGGACACGTCAGTCGCTTCGTGTCCCGGGCGCCTCGCCGTCGGCCTTGACGCGGAACCCTCCGGCTGGTTGGGTGGGAAGCGTCATGTCCCACGACGCCCCCCAGGAAGATGACCGGCAGGAAGAAGACCGGCGGCTCCTGGCGCGGGCCCAGGACGGGGACGTTTCCGCCTTCGAGGCCCTGGTGGGCCTGCACCAGGACCGGGTGTACGGCCTGGCGCTGCGGATGACGCGCTCGGAGGCGGACGCGGCGGAAATCACCCAGGACACCTTCCTGTCCGCCTACCAGCACCTCAAGGACTTCCGGGGCGAGGCGGCCTTCGGGTCCTGGGTCCACCGCATCGCGGCGAACCACGCGCTCATGCGCCTGCGGCACCGCCGGGTGGCCCAGGCGGCGGAGGCGGAGCTCCAGACCCCTGAATTCACGGAGCGGGGCACCCTGGCGGACCAGCCCGTCACCGACTGGAGCCGGGACGCGGAGGAGAAGGCGCTGGACGCGGAGCTGGGGCAGGCCATCCAGCAGGCGACCGACCGGCTGCCCGAGGGGTATCGGGAAGTCTTCCTCTTGAAAGACGTGGACGGCCTCAGCTACGAACAGATCGCGGAAGTGACGGGGGACTCCATCCCCGCCATCAAGAGCCGCCTGCATCGGGCGCGGCTCGCGCTGCGAGAGGCCATCGACCTGTTCTACAACCGGGACAATCGCGGGGCGTGAAACCCCCAGGGCGCCTCGGCATCTTCGAACAGTAGCGAGGGGAGCCGCAGCCAGCCGAGGTTCGGATGTATACGTGCAAAGATTCCATCAACCTCCTGCTGGAATTCCTCGAGGGTGAGATGCCCGAGGAGGAGGCGCGGCACCTCCAGGAGCACCTGTCGGGCTGCAAGCCCTGTGAGGAGTTCATGAGCACCTACCGGGCGACTCCGGGGCTGTGCAAGCGCGCCATGGCGCTGCGCATGCCCAAGGAGGTCTCGTCGAAGCTGACCGAGTTCCTGCGCTCGAAGATCAAGTCCTGCTCGTGAACCTGAAATCCCTGTCGCTGCCGGAGCTGGAAGCGGCGCTCGCGCCGGCCCAGCCCTCTGCCACCGCGGTGCGCAAGGTGTTCGCGGGCGTCTTCGCCCATGCGCGGCCCACCGTGGACGCGGTCGCGCTGGCGCCCCAGGTGCCGCGCCGCGTAGGCGACCTGCTCCGGGCCCAGGCTGAAATGCCCTCCTTGAAGGTGGTGGAGCGGCGGCAGGCGGAGGACGGGTTCGTGAAGTACCTCTTCGAGTCGCCGCTGGGCGGCCGCATCGAAGCGGTGCGCATCCCCATCTTCGACGAGAAGTACGTCGTCTGCGTGTCCAGCCAGGTGGGCTGCGCGCTGGCGTGCGACTTCTGCATGACGGGCAAGCTGGGCTTCCAGCGCAACCTCCAGACCTGGGAGATCCTGGACCAGGTGATGCAGGTGCGCGCGGAGGCGGACCGGCGCGTGGGCGGCGTGGTGTTCATGGGGATGGGCGAGCCGCTGCTCAACTACAAGGAGACGCTGCGCGCGGCGCAGATCCTCTCGCACCCGGCCGGCTTCTCCATCTCCGGCACGGCCATCACCTTCTCCACCGCGGGGCACGTGCCGGCCATCCGGCGCTACACGCGCGAGGGGCACCCGTTCCGGCTGGCGTTCAGCGTGACGAGCGCCATCCCGGAGAAGCGCGCGAAGGTGCTCCCCATCGAGAAGACGCACCCGCTGCCGGAGCTCATCGAGGCCATCCGCGAGTACAGCGAGGCGCGGCGGGAGCGGGCGATGATCGCCTACGTGGCCATCCAGGGCTTCAACCTGGGACGTGAGGACGCGGAGGCGCTGAAGGTCGCGTTCGAGGGCATCCCCATCAAGGTGGACCTCATCGACGTGACGGACCCCACGGGCAAGTACCTGCCGCCCGAATAGCGCCGCGCGGATGATGTGGATCGAGCACGTCGACAAGCTGATTGGAGCGCTGGGGCCCTTCGGGTTCCTGGTGCTCGGCGTGGCGGCGATGCTGGAGTACGTGGTGCCGCCGTTTCCCGGGGACACCATCGTGCTCATGGGCGGCATCTACGCCGTGCGCGGTGAGAAGCCCTGGTGGCTGGTGCTGGTGGTGGTGACGGCGGGCAGCGTGCTGGGCGCCTTCATCAACTACGCGGTGGGCCAGTGGCTGGCGAAGCGCTTCGAGGCCCAGCCAGGGCGCTCGTTCTTCGGGCTCACGCACGCGCGGCTGGAATCGGTGCAGGCGCGGATGCGGCGCGCGGGCCCGTGGCTGCTCTTGGTGAACCGGTTCCTGCCCGGCATCCGGGGCGTCATCTTCATCGCGGCGGGGGCGGCGCGGATGCCCCGCTTCAACGCGCTGGTTTTGGGTACGGTGTCCGCGCTCGCGCACAGCGGGCTCATCATCGCGCTGGGCATGGCGGTGGGCGGCAACCTGGAGCGGCTGACGGTGCTCGTGTCGCGCTACCAGTACGCGGTCATCGGGCTGCTCGTGGTGGCGGGGCTGGGGTTCGGCGTGCGGGCGCTGGCGCGCCGGCGTGCGTCGCCCGTGGAGCAGTCGCCGTCCTCGCGGGACCCCTTCCTTCCGTGAAAGTGGACGGGGCTGGCCGGGCAGGGCGGTGCGCACGTTGCGCGGGCCCGGGGTGGCGCGGTTGAGTCGGGGGCATGTTCCGTGCCCGTGCTCCCTGGTGGCTCCTGGTGTTGCTGCTCCTCGGTGGGTGTCGCTGTGGCGACGACTCTGGCCTGGGCGGGGCGAACGCCAGCTTCCGGCCGCAGGAGACGGTGGTGGACTTCGGCCGGGTGCTGGAGGGCACGCAGGTGCGCCGCTCGCTGACGCTGGTGGCCACGGGCCGCTCGGGCGTGGAGGTGGCGGCGGTGACCGAGAGCCCCTTCTTCGTGGTCGTGTCCCAGATTGTCGTGCCGGGCAGCGGCACGGGCACGGTGGACATCCTGTTCTCCGCGGGCAGCACGCCGGTGGCGGGCGCGCTGGTGCTCACCGCGGGTCGCACCACGGCCACCGTGAAGCTCACCGGCGTGGGCGTGCGTCCCCTGGCGTGCCTGCCCCAGGGGGAGTGCCGCGAGTCGCGCTTCGACCTGGACTCCGGCCAGTGCATCGAGTCCCCGCTGGCCGACGGCGCCTCGTGCATCCCCGGCAGCCGCTGCCAGGAGAACGGCCGCTGCCAGGCGGGCGTCTGCGTGGGGCAGCCGCGCACGTGCAACGACGACAACCCGTGCACCGTCGACAGTTGCTCGCCGACGCAGGGCTGCGTGACGGCGAGCGTCCAGTGCCCCGTGCCGCGCGACCCGTGCAAGGTGGGCGTGTGCGACCGCAACGAGGGCTGCAAGCAGGTGGACGCCGCCAACTTCACCCCCTGCGGCGCGGTGAGCTGCAAGGAGGCCCAGGTCTGCTTCAGTGGTACGTGCCGCTCCGTGACGCCGCCGGACGGCTTCGTCTGCGCGCCCGCCACGCCATGTCAGGGCGAGGGCACGTGCAGCGCGGGTGAGTGCATGCGTCCGGACGCGGGGGACCTGGTCGCGCTCTTCAGCGCGGAGCTGGGCGGCGAGCCTGTCGCGGAGGACGGCGGACCGGTGCTGCTGGTGGACGACGGGACGGTCTACGCCTCGGTGTGCGGAGGAGACGCGGGCTGCCGGCTGGCCGCGTACACGGAGAACGGACTGCTGCGCTTCGAATCACCGTACGAGGACGGGGGCGCGCGGACGTTGCTCGCGGCCTCGGACGCGGGCGTGGTGGTGCTCGCACCGGAAGCCCTGGAGGCGTATGCCCCCCGAGGCACGGGGGCGTTGCGCTGGCGCACGTCGCTGGGGTTCTCCGACGCGAGCCCGGATGGAGGCGTGTCGGAGGGCGTGCCCGGCACGGGCGCGGGCCGCGTGGCGCTCACGGTGGAGGGGGACGTGCTCACCTCCGTGACGTGGAGCGGGGACGCACCGGACGCGGGCACGGTAGGGGAGCCCCTGCGCTCCAGGCTGGTGCTGCTGAGCGCGGATGGAGGCGCGCCGCTGGCGCTGGGGCCCGAGGAGGATGGCGGCGGCGCGGCGAGGCTCGCCGTGGACGACACGCGCGGCGCGTACCTCTACACGCCCTGGGATGGACGGTTGGCGTTCGCGTCCTGGGAGACAGCCTCCGTGGACGCGGGCTCCGGGCTGGATGGCGGCCCTGGCCTCACGTCCTTCGGCCCCAGCGCGCTCGCGGACGGAGGCCTCTCGGCGCTGGTGCTCGAACCGCTCGATGCCGGGGTGTCGGGAGGCGCACCGTCCCTGGCCCTGGCTTCCGGACAACTGCTCGTGGGCGCCAGGGCCTTCGTGGACACGGATGGCGGCGTGCCCGTCGCGCTGGACTGGGATGGTGGCCTCCGCACGCTGTCGCCCCTCGCCGAGCCCGTGCTGGTGACGCCTGGAGGCTCCGTGGGCCATGCCTTCGCGCGCGCGTGTGAGCGCACGGATGGCACCTCGTGTCCCGGCGAGGAGCTTCGCACCGTGATGCGCTCCTTCAGCTTCGATGACGGCCACGCGCTCTACGACGTGGACGTGCTGCCCTCGCCCGTGCTCCCGGGCACCCTGTACGAAGCCGCGCTGATGGAGTTCGGCACCGTGAGCGTGTTGGCGGACGCGGAGCTGCCCGGTGGTCAGCGGCAGGCGTGGCTGGAGTGGATCAGCTCCGGCCGCAAGGTCGGCATGTGCGCGCTGCCGGGCCGCGGGCAGGTGGCGGGCGCGGTGTTCGCGGGCGAGGTGGTGCACGTGGCGCTTGAGCGCGACGGCGTCTGGCGCCTGGAGTCCTACGCCGTGGGCCAGCGCGCGGAGACCCGGGGCTGGCCCCAGCGCCACGCCGGCCCGTCCGGGACACGGCGGACGGTGCCGTGAGCGCGGCGGTCAGCCGCCCGCGCTCGGATCCACCCAGAGGTCCTCGAAGCGCACCTGCGGCGGCGTCTGGTGCAGCCGCAGGTTCTGAACCGACGCCACCGCGGCCGCGTGCGTGCGGTCGTGGTACAGGGGGATGAGCGGGCAGTCCTCGCGCGCCAGCATCTCCGCGCGCCGGTAGAGCTGTGAGCGCAGCTCCGGATCAATGGACACGCGCGCCTCGGCGGTGAGCCGGTCCAGCTCCGGGTTGCGGTAGCCCAGCGGGTACACCGTCTGCGCATTGGAGTTGAGCAGGAAGTGCAGGAACACGTCGGGGTCCGGGAAGTCCGCCAGCCACAGCGTGCGGAACGCCGGGACCTTTCCTTCACGCAGGCGCGGCAGGTACTCCTCCGGGCTCATCTGCACGTGCCGCAGCTCCAGCAGCCCCGCCTGGATCAACGGACGGAAGAGCACCGCGTCCTCGGCGGATGTGTCGCGGCCCGCGGGGTGGTGCAGCGTGAGCTGCAACCGGCGCACCCCCGCCTCGCGCAGCAGTCGTTCCGCCAGCGCCAGGTCCGTCGTGGGCGCGGGGCCCAGCTCCGCGCCATCCAGCAGCTCCGGTGGCGTGAACGTGCGGGCCACCCGGGCTCCCGGATGGAACTGCTCCACCAACCCCGGGATGTCCATGCCCGCGCGCAGGGCCCGGCGCACGCGCACGTCGTTGTAGGGCGCCTCCTGCAGGTTGAGGCCCACGAACGCGGTGGAGGGCGTGGTGCTGGCCACCAACTGGTGCAGCTCCAGACCCTTGGCCTCCGTGTGCTTGGTGGGCAGGAAGGACACGAGGTCCAACCGTCCGTCCAGCATCTGGCGCACCGCCTCCTGACGCGACTCCATCAGGAGGAACTCCAGCCGGTCGAGCAGCGGAATCCCGCCGCGCCAGTAGGTCGGATTGCGCTCCAGCACCACGCGGTCCGGCTCCAGGCCCACGACGCGGAACGGGCCCGTGCCCACCAGCTTCCCGGAGGCGTCCACCTTCGCGACCGCGGTGGCCGTGAGCGCCATCAACTGGAGGAAGAACGCCTTGGGCTCGCGCAGCCGGATTTCGAGCGTGCCCTCGTCCAGCACCTCGATGCCCGTCACCTCGCGCGCAAGGCCGCTGGAGTACTCCGGCGCGCCCTCCACGTCCTCCAGCAGGCTGCGGTCCGGCGAGCGCACCGCCGGGTCCATCAACCGCTCCAGGTGGTGCTTCACGTCCAGCGCGGTGAGCATCGCCCCGTCGTGGAAGGTGATGCCCCGGCGCAGGTAGAAGCGGTAGCGGCGCGCGGACGGGTCCGCGTCCCAGCGCTCGGCCAGGTCGGGCACCAGCACGCCGTCCTCCAGCCGCACCAGGCCGGAGAACACGCACGCGGACAGCTCCGCCATCTGGTTCTCCACGCTGAACAGCGGGTCCACCGCCTGCCGGTTGCGCAGGGACGCCGCCTGATGCAGCCCCACCCGCAGCGTGCCGCCCGGCCGCGCCTGTGGAAGCTGGAAGCGGAACACCTCCGCCTCCAGGCTCGCCGTCTCGTGGCTCAGCTGATCCACCGTGCGATCCAACCCGTCGCCAATGCGGATGACCCGGCGCGCGTCCTCGCGCACCTGCGCCACCTCCTCGCGGATGGACGCATCGCCCCGGGTGAGCACCAGGTGGGCCTGCCGCAGCTCCTCGATGGCCGCGCTCAGGCGCATCACGGCCTCGGACAGGTCGCGCCCGGTGCGCGCCTGGGCCTCCGCCTTCTGCGCGGCGCCCTGGCCCACGCGCCCCATCTCCTGCATCTGGCGCACGAGGTCGCGCGCGTTGCCGGACTGCTCGATGGCCATGCGCGTGATGTCTTCCACGCGGCGGGCCACGCGCTGGCTCGCCTCCACGACGGTGGCGCCCTGCGCCTCCAGCCGCTGCGTCTCCGCGACGGTGGCCTCCACGGCGGCGAAGGTGCGCTGGGTGATGGTGCGGATTTCGCCCAGGGCCTTGGCCGCGCGGTCGCCCAGGGCCACGCCCGCGGTGGCCTGCTCGCGGCCCTCCTGCACCAGCGCCACGGCGGTCTCCACCGCGTCGCGGATGCCGGTGACCATGGTGCCAATCTCGCGCGTGGAGCGCGTGGTGCGCTCGGCGAGGCTGCGGATCTCATTGGCGACGACGCCGAAGGGCCGGCCGTGTTCGCCCGCCTGCGCGGCGATGATGGCCGCGTTGAGGGCCAGCAGGTTCGTCTGGTCGGCGATCTCCTGGATGACGTCCACGATGCGGCCAATCTCCATCGACCGCGTGCCGAGCATCTCCATCAGCTCGGCCGCCTTGCGCACCGTCTCCTCCACCCGGTACATGCCCTGCACGCTGTCGCCCACCAGCGCTTCGCCACGCTGGGCGGTGGCCGTCACCGCGAGCGCCATGCTGTTGGTGTCGGTGGCGCGCCGTCGCACGGCGTCGATGCCGCCCTCCACCAGCCCGACGAACTCCGTCGCCTCGCTGGCGAAGCGGCCCAGCTCGTCACCCGCCGCGGCGATGTGGCCCAGCCGCTCCGTCATGTCCTGGATGAGGCCGCTGGTGCGCTGGCTGAAGTCGTTGACGGTGGTGAGGCCGTCCACCACCTGGTGCAGCCGCTCGGTCATCTCCAGGAGCGCGCCCGTCGTCTCGTGGGCGAAGGTCTCGATGTGCTGCACGCGCTTGACGGCCGTCTGGAGGCTGGTGCCGTTGCCGGCCACGGCGGTGAGCGTGCGCTCCACCGCGCCGCCCTGCCGCCGCGCGGCCTCCAGCAGCACGCGGGCCTGGTCGCTCACGCCGTTGCCGGTGCGGTGCAGGTTGCTCGTCACGCGCTGCACCTGGGACATGGCGCGGCGCAGGGAGAGGATGAGGCGGCGCAGGTCCTCCTGGCCCTCGAAGCCCTGGTGGATGGGCGTGGTGAGGTCGCCCTCGGCGAGCCGGGCCATCAGCCCCCGGCGCTCGCGCCTTCGCACCGAAGCCCAGCGGAACCACGCGAGGTAGCTGCCCGACAGCCACAGGAAGGGCACGCCGAAGAACAGCACCGCCCACCCGGCCAGGTCATCGGGCGAGCCCGTCACCCAGCGCAGCATCAGGCCCAGCAGCAGCGCGGAGACCAGGGCCGCCGCCAGCCCGAACGAGAAGAGGTATCGTTTGGCGCCCATGGAGGGGGTGCACGCTAACCCGCCTTCTCGCGCCGGTCCTCAATTCGACGCATGCTCGCCCCCGCATGAAGGCCCTCCTCGCCGTCGCCATGCTGGTGCTCCAGGTAAACCCCGCCAGCACGGGCCGCGCGAGCGGGGAATCCACCCGTTTTGTCTTCGCGTGGCGCGGCGTGCCGGTGGGGACCGTGTCGCTGTCGCTGGAGGCGGGGCGCTTCACGTACACCAGCCGGCACCTGCACGTGCGCGAGGGCCGCGCGGGCGAGCGGGTCCGCGAGGTGACGCTGGACGTGGAGGCCACGGGGCGCGTCGCGGGAGCGGACGCGGTGCCGCAAGCGCTGTGGCTGTGGCACGGGCCGCCGCCCGAGGGCTGCGTGAAGGGCCGCGAGGAATTGTCCGGCCAGGAAGGGCCCCACTGCGTCACGTCGCGAAGCCCCACGAGCGCCGAGGGCACGATGCTGGGCGCCCGCTTTCGCGCGAGCTACGACGCCCGGGGAAGGCTGCAGGCGCTGGACGTGGGGGAGTCCCGCTTCACGGTGGCGGCGCCGGGAGAACGGCTCCGGACCCCGCCAGAGCTCTTCGCGGATGGCGTGCCGGTGGAGGGCGGCGTGGACGGGGCGTTGAAGCTCGTGCCGAGCAAGCAGGCACGGCCCACGGCGCCCGTCCCGGACCGTCTGCCGGAGATGACGGACTGGACGCCAGACGCGGCGCGGGCGCTCTCCCGGAAGGTGCACGCGGCCTTCCCGGACAAGGGGCCCACGGCGGCGGACTGGCGGTCAGGAGGGGAGGGCGAGGCCGGAGGGTGTCTGGCGCACGCGCTGCGCTTCGCCTCCCTGGCGCGCGCGAGCGGCCAGCGGGTGGGGCTGGTGCACGGCCTGCTCGTGGTGGACGGCGGCCCCGCGCGGCCGCATGCCTGGGTGCGCGTGGCGGTGCGAGGAGGCGGCACGCTGGACCTGGATCCGACGTCGTTGGATCCGGTGCGCGCGGACACGCACCTGCCGCTGGCGCTGGTTGCTCCGGAGGGCCCTGGCCTCGAAGCCGGGGAGCGCTGGCTGGCGCTCCTTCGCGGCGACTGGCGCGTGGTGCGCGCTACTCGAAGGGAATGATGGACAGCTTCGCGCCGGCCTTCACTTCGAGGATCTCCTTGGCGCGGGCTGGCAGGGAGATGGTGGTGTTGTCCAGCCGGGCGTGGCAGCGCACGGAGCGGAAGCGGTTGCGGCCGGACTCGCGCTCGGCGGCGACGAGCACGTCATCCCCCTCCAGGTCGAAGTCCTCGTCCGTCAGCTTCAGCGTGCGGTAGCGGCGCACCAGGGAGATGTCGGCCGTGTCCGCCTCGAAGTGCGGGCCGCCGTCGAACGGGTCGATGCGCTCCACGTACCGGAAGCCCACCCGCTCCAGCATCCGCTGCACGCCGCGCGTGGCCGGGCCCACTTCGCCGAGCACCTTCTGCACGCGGTCCGGGAACAGCGACGCGTAGATGTCCGACGAGGGGAACAGCTCCTTGATGAACTCCTTGTTCTGGCGGCTCAGCCGGTCGGCCTCCAGATAGGTGAGGCCGGTGAACTTCTTCCCGCACGCCTCCCACAGGAGGCTGCGCCCGTCCGGGAGCAGCGGCGGCAGCAGCTCCGCCAGCACGCGCGGGCGGAACAGCCGCCGGTGCATGGAGATGAAGAGGAAGCGCACGAAGGACAACTGCTTGCCGGGCTTGTCCGGCGTCGCGCGGTAGGGCGGGTCCACCACCAGGCCGCCAATCTCCGTGGGGCCCTCGTAGTTGTATGCGATGGACAGCACCTTGTGCCGCAGGTGGCGCTCCAGCGAGGCGGAGTAGTGCTCCCGCTCGCTCACCTCGTAATAGATGTGCGGCGCGTCGTAGGTGCCGTGCTGGGCGATGATCATCGACGTGCCGATGATGAGGTTGTTGCGCACGTCCTCCAGCACGAAGAGGTACTCGCGCTCGAACGGGTCCTTCACCCGGCCGGCGAAGCTCTTCACCGACTTGTCGATGATGGCCTCGAGCGTCTCTTCGTTGTTCGGCAGGTTGACCGTGTTCAGCACCGCGGCAAGCCGCTTCAGGCCGGGCAAGTCGGTTTTCTGGACGTCTCGCAGCACGAGCATGGGGCACGCAGGGGGCACCCCGGGAAGGGAGCGCCGGAAGGGTCCGCGACCATACACCACGCCCCCGGGCCGTCAGCCTCCTGCATGCTCCCCTGTCAATGACGCGTTGCGTTCAGGACACCGCTCTCCCGTCCGCTCGGTGGGTACGGGCGGGCCGCTCCAGACGTGAAACATGTCTCAAACGGCCCAGGGCTCGGCTGCCCGCATGCCCTATTGTCAGGCATGTTGGAATGAACTTGAGAGGGAATGAAGTGGGGGAATGACTTGAGGTAGTGTTTGTCGAAACTTTGCTGTCAAAGTTTTTGGCTCCCCTGGCTGGTCCCCCCAACCTCCCTCAAGGATTCATCATTGAAAGCACTGCACCTCTGGCTTGCGATGTGTTTGCTCCCGAGCCTCGCTGCGGCGGATATCGTCTGGCGGGGGGATTTCGAGACGGGCGACCGTTCGCAATTCAGTACGACCCAGATGGTGAATGCGGACCGGCTCCAGCTGGTGACGAGCCCGGTGGCGGAGGGCAAGTACGCGCTGAAGGCGACGGTGAAGCAGGGCGATGATCCCATCAACTCCAGCGGCAACCGCAACGAGCTGGTGTACCTGAGCCGGGAGAAGGTGGGTTCGGAGTACTGGTATCGCTGGAAGGTGATGTTCGCGAACGACTTCCCCAGCGTGGACGCGTGGCAGCTCTTCACGCAGTGGCACCACGACGGCTGCTGCGGGTCGCCGCCGGTGGAGTTCTTCGTCAAGGGCGAGCTCATCCGGCTGACGGTGAACGACAGCGGGACGGTGTGGAGCACGCCGCTCAAGCGCGGGGTGTGGCACGAGTTCATCTTCCACGCGAAGTGGTCCCCGGACCCGGCGGTGGGCTTCGTGGAGCTGTGGCACAACGGCGTGCAGGTGCTGACCAAGAAGAAGGCCGTGACGATGTACGCCGGCCAGAGCAGCTACCTGAAGCTGGGCCTGTACCGGGACGACAGCATCAAGCCGGTGGGCGTCGTCTACCACGACGGTTTCATCCAGGCGACGAGCCGCGCGGACGTGTTCCCGGTGGTGCAGCCGGAGCCCGAGCCGGATCCGGTCGTGGATGCGGGCACGCCGGTGGATCCGGTCGTGGATGCGGGCTCTCCGGTGGAGCCGGACCCGGTGGTGGACGCGGGCACGCCGGTGGAGCCGGACCCGGTGGTGGACGCGGGCACGTCGGCGGGAGGCACGGTGGACGCGGGCCCGAGCACGGGTGGCGCGCAGCCGGACACCGCGGTGAAGCCGTCGCCGCTGGATGAAGAGGGTGACGAACTCTACCGGGGCGGATGTTCGGCGAGCGGTGGGTCGCTGGCGGCGTTCTCGTTGCTGGGCCTGCTGGGGCTGATGGGTTCGCGTCGTCGCCGTCGGAGCTGAGACGCATGGGAAGTGCCTCCCGCTCCGGCACGCCGGGGCGGGAGGTGATTCACGGGATGGGTTGAAGGGGTCCGCGCTTCCATGCGAGGAGGCGCGGTGTGAGGACTCCTCCCCGACCGATGTCGCTGCTGTGCTGCCTCCTGCTGACCGCGTGCGCGGGTGCGGAGGTCCGAGCGCCCTCAAGCTATGAGCAGACCGTGGACTCCGCGACGAGCGGCTGTCTGCGCCATCCTTCGTGTGCATCCCAGGTAGGCCGCGACGCTGTCCTGCCATGACTGTCGCGGACGGCGGCAAGGGCGGGCCAGGCGGCTGCGATGCTGCGCCTGTGGGAGGCCGCGGAGGTGGCCCATGTGGAGCGGGTGCTGCTGGAGTGCGCGAAGGAGGCGAACTCCCAGGTGAATGAACGGCACCTGGGGCAGGGGGGACGGACCTCTCCCGAGCTGTGCAAGAAGCCGGTGGACCCGAAGGTGCCGGGGGTGACGTGGGGGATGAAGCTGGGGGAGGAGAAGCACGCGGCGGCGCTGGAGTGTGTGCAGCGGGTGCTGGGGGCCACGGACGCGGGACGCTTCAGCCTGGAGCCGCGCTATCTGAAGGATGCGAAGACGGGACGGACGCGGTGGTTGGATCCGAGGGATGTGGCCCAGTGGCTGGCGGACGGGCAATTCCACCTGCTGGTGGGGAGCATCGTCCCGGACGTGGTGCTGCACGCGCTCGGGAACCCGCTCAAGGTCCAGGCAGTCTATGACTTCAAGTTCCCGTGTCCCGTGACGAACCAGCCTCAATGGGACATCTACCCACTGGGCCACGCCTTCGCCGAGCGTACTCAAGGATCCATCTACCAGGAGATCCTGGGCAGTGCTCAGGTTCCCCGAATGGTGTCTCCCAACTTCGGAGTCAGATGATGACCGCGCGAGTGCCAAGGGTTCGTGAAGCGATTGATATCGAGGGCGAGTCCGTGGCCCTCGTGCGCGAGGGGGTGAGCATCATGTTCTACATGCCGCTCCCCCATGAGGGGATTGCTCCTTTCGTATGGCAAGCGCTGGAGCGCTACCGCCATGCGCTCGGCACACGACGGCTGGGCTGGTACGTGAGTTATTCTGGAGATTGGCCAGAGCTGGATGCGAAAGGAGAAGCGTTCATCAAGTCCCGATTGTTGGGCTCTTCCGCCCTCGTGGAACTGGCCGAACGGCCCGACTCCGTCACGGGCGTGTCCTTCCGGTACCACGGCCGCGGCAGTGAATTGCCCAACTTCCTCAAGGACTATCCCCAGAGCACCTGCGCTGTGGAGTTCTGGTTGCCCATCGAGTTCCTGGATGACCCGGGTCCAGAGTGGGTGCGTGCCCTGGCCCTCGAGTTGGGGCGCGAATTGCCCTGGGCGTCGGGGCACGCAGGGCTGGCGCTCGAAGTCGGCGCCTGGATTCAAACACTCAACCCGAGACTGCTCGAAACGTGCCTTCGCCATCCTGGCTTCGACCTGCCGAGGATTGAAGACCTGTCACTGTTCCTGGGCAAACGGGTGCGGCCCCCCTCGTGGCTCACCTTCCTGGGCCCACCCGTGCTGGAGGCACTGGGCGGAGCGGAAGGACTTCGCGCGCGGTTGCACTCCCCCGCGACGCAAGTCCAATCGCTCTCACCCGAGCGCGCGGTGGTGTCCCTAGGAGCCGTGCCCGAAGCCGGCGATCTGGAAACCGGAGATACACTTCCGCACTACCGCGAGCTGGCCCGTGTGCTGGAGCCCTGGCTGTATGCGCACCCGCGCCAATGGGACTGGTTCACGCAAGAAGAAGTCCGCCGCTGGGAGCGCCGCTTCCTCTGACGCTCACCCCGCCAGCGCCGGGTAGTCCACGTAGCCCTCGGGCCCCGGCGTGTAGAAGGTCGCGGGGTTCGGCGTCGCGAGCGTGGCGCCCTGCTGGAGCCGCTGCACGAGGTCCGGGTTGGAGATGAAGGGCCGGGCGAAGGCGATGAGGTCGGCCTGCCCCGCATCGAGCGCGGCCTGGGCACGCTCGCGGTCCATGCCGCCGTTGAGGATGACCGGCCCTTCGTAGGTGGCGCGCAGGGCCTTCAGCGTCGTTCCGAAGCCCGCGTGCGGATTCGCGACGACATGCACGTAGAGCAGTCCGCGCAGTCCGCGCGCGAGCGTCGTGTACTGCGCCTCCACCTCGTCGTACGCCGGCAGGTCGTTGAAGGTGTTGTACGGAGACAGGCGGATGCCCACGCGCTCGGCACCGATGGCCTCCGCCGTCGCCTGTGCGACCTCCACGACGAAGCGGGCGCGGTTCTCGACGCTACCGCCGTACGCATCATTGCGCCGGTTGGAGTGCGGGTGCAGGAACTGCTCGAGCAGGTAGCCGTTGGCTCCGTGCAACTCGATGCCATCGAATCCCGCCGCGACGGCGTTGCGAGCCGCCTGGACGAACTCCTCGCGGGCCTGGGTGAGGTCGGCGGCGCTCATCGCTTCCGGCACGGGCATGGGCTGGAGGCCCTCCTGGTCGGTCCACATCTTGGCGTCCGCGGCCACGGCGCTCGGTCCCACCACGCGGGCCCCGGCCGGCAGGTTGTGGGCGTGCGCGATGCGGCCCACGTGCATGAACTGCATGAAGATGCGTCCCCCCGCCGCGTGGACGCTGTCGGTGAGGGGACGCCAGGCCTGCGTCTGTTCGGCGGAGAAGATGCCGGGGATGCGCGCGTAGCCGAGCCCGTTCGGAGATGGCGCGACGCCTTCGGTGATGATGAGACCCGCGGAGGCGCGCTGCGTGTAGTACGCGCGCATCAACTCGTTGGGCAGGCCGCCAATCGCGCGGCTGCGGGTCATGGGCGCCATGACGACGCGGTTGGGGAGGGCGAGCGTACCCAGACGATAGGGGGAGAAGAGGTCCATGGACGGGCTCCTGTGGCCGGTAGGTGTCCCCAATCTGCGGGTCCGCGAGGGTTTGGACAATGCGGGAAGACACAGACAGACTGTCCGCCCATGCGGACAATGCCCCAGGCGGACCCCGGCGCCGTCCTCGCCTTCGTCGCGGTGGTGGACCACAAGAGCTTCCGGGGAGCCGCGCGGGCGCTCGGCATTCCCAAGTCGACCTTGAGTCAGCGCGTGGCGCTCCTGGAAGAGCACCTGGGCGCCCGGCTGCTGTCGCGCACCACGCGGTCGGTGACGCTGACGGACATTGGTGCGAGCTACCACCGCGAGGTCGCACCCGCGATGGCCGCGCTGAACGCCGCGGAGGCCCTGGTCGGTGAGCTGCAAGCGCATCCCACCGGCCGCCTGCGCATGACCACCCCCCTGGAGCTGGGGCAGGCCGCGCTCGGGGACGTCCTCTCCGTCTACGCCACGCGCTTCCCCGAGGTGAAGGTGGAGGTGGACCTGACGGATCGCCAGGTGAACCTGGTGGACGAGGGCTACGACCTGGCCGTGCGCGTGGGGCCGCTCACGGATTCGCGGTTGATGGCCCGCCGGCTGGGTTCGCCCCAGTACCTGGGCGTCTACGCGAGCGCGGCCTACCTGCGACGGGCGGGGACGCCGACGCGGCCGCGCGACCTCGCGGACCATCGCTGTCTGGTGATGACGGGCTCGCGGACGCCCACGACGTGGAGCTTCAGCTCCGGGCGGAAGACGGAGCTGGTGACCCTGGAGCCGTACATGGCGGTCAACAGCTTCGAGGTGCTGAGCGAACTCGCCGTGGCCGGCGTCGGCATCGCGAGGCTCCCGACGATGCACGCGTCGCGGTCGGCCGCGCGCAGGGAGCTGAAGGAACTGCTGCGTCCGTTCGTCGCGGCCCGTCAGGCCTTCGTGCTGTATCCGAGCGCGCGCAATGCCTCTCCCGCGATGCGCGCGATGATCGACGTGCTGGTGGAACGGTTCGAGCTGGCCCCCTGGCACGTCTCCGGGTGAGCACGCGGCCCTGGCCTCCGGCGCGGACCTTCCGCCACTTCTCCTGGCCCCGGGACACCCGGGCCTTGTGGCAACATCGCCACCGCCATGTCGCCGACACCTCGCAAGGTCTCGCTCGTCCTGAGCTACCAGTACCCCGGCAAGTACGCCTTCACCGTGCTCGCGGGCGCCGTGGAGTCGGACCCCGCGCTCGCGGACGTGTCCCTGCACTTCCCGCGCAGCCGCGAAACGCTGCTGGACACCGTGCGGGAGCGCGCGGACGCGGGCGACACCGTGGTCGCCGCGTGGTCCTTCTACTCCGCCAGCTTCGGCCCCTCCGTGGAGGAGCTGAAGTGGGTGCGTGAGCGGCTGGAGGGCCGCGACGTGCTCTGCATCGCGGGCGGCGTGCACGCCACCGCGGAGACCCTCCAGACGCTCCAGGCGGGCTTCGACCTCGTCGCCGTGGGCGAAGGGGAATACACCCTGCGCGCGCTGCTCGCCCGCGTGCTCAAGGGCGAGGACCCGCGCGACACGCACGGCGTCGCGCACCTCGTGGACGGCAAGCTCGTGCAGCACGGCCACGGCGAGGGCGTGCGACTGGACGACTTCCCTCCGTTCGCCGCGCGGCACGTGAAGTTCGGCGCCATCGAAATCACGCGCGGCTGCATCTACGCCTGCCGCTTCTGCCAGACGCCCTTCATGAGCAAGGCGCGCTTCCGGCACCGCACCGTGCCCAACATCGCCCACTGGGCGCGCGAGCTGCGGCGCTCCGGACGGCGCGACCTGCGCTTCATCACCCCCACGTCCATGTCCTATGGCACGCCCGACGAGACGATGAACCTGTCCGCCGTGGAGGCGCTGCTCGCCGCCGTCACCGAGGCCATGGCCCCGGACGGGCGCATCTACTACGGCACCTTCCCCTCGGAGGTGCGCCCCGAACACGTCACGCCCGACGCCCTGGCGCTGCTCAAGCGCTACGTGGCCAACGACAACCTCATCATCGGCGGGCAGTCCGGCTCCGAGCGCATCCTCCAGGCCACCCGGCGCGGCCACGACGTGGAGACCGTGGTGCGCGCGACGCGCCTCGCGGTGGAGGGTGGCTTCGTGCCCAACGTGGACTTCATCCTGGGCCTGCCGGGCGAAGAACCCTCCGACGTGGACGCCACGCTGGACCTGATGCGGAAGCTGTCCGAAATGGGCGCGCGCGTGCACGGTCACACCTTCATGCCGCTGCCCGGCACGCCCTATCGCGACGCGCCGCCCGGTCGCATGGACGCGCGCACCCAGCAGCGCCTGGACCAGCTCGCGTCCCAGGGGCGGCTGTACGGCCACTGGAAACAGCAGGGCGCGCTCGCGGAAGCCATCGTCGCCCGCAGACAGCCGCGCGCCCGGTAGCCGCAACCGTTAGGATGGCGCACGATGGCTGAACAGACGCCGCCCTACTGGCTCCTCATCTCCGTGCTCTTCAGCTCCCAGCCCCTCACGCCCGCGCTGGCGATGACGCTGCACGAAGCCGCCTATGAGCTGTACTCGCGCGGCGAGGGCTCCCGCGAGGTCGCGGGCGATCTGCTCTCCGGCCGGGTCACCAACCTGCGCAAGGAGATGGCCCTGGGCGGCATCGCCGGGCCGGCCTTCGAGGCGGAGATCGAGACCGAGCGCGGCTCCGGCACCGTGCGCTTCATGCTCACGCGTCAGGGCCTGGAGATGATGAAGGACCAGACGCCCGCCACGCCCGCGCGCCCCAAGTACCTCAACTGAGGGGAGGGGAGCCCGGCTGCCCGGCCGCTCCCAGCGCGAGGGGACCGTCACCACCTTTGGAATTCAAGGGAGGAGCGACGGCATGGACCCCAAGGACTATCTGAACAAGAGCGCCGGCATCCCGCTGGATCCAAGCAAGCAGAAGGACCCCGACGAGGACGGCGACAAGGTGCCCGCGGAGGGACGCGCGGAGGAACTCAACGACGTCACCGGGCAGAACGGCGGTCAGCGCAGCGACGTGGACCAGCCGTGGAAGGACACGCGGAACCGGCATGACGGCATCCGCGACCAGTACAGCGACGACAGCGACAAGCAGAAGCCCTGAGAAGCCCCGGGAGCGGTCCCGGGGCCGCCTGGGACTACTCCTTCTCCAGGTCGATCTTCATGCCGCCCATGTGGAGGATGGACTGGGACATGGTCACCGCCGACATGGTGGCCAGGTCCTCCAGCGCCTGCTGCTCCTCGCTCTTGGGCTGGCCCGCCCCGCCGGACGTGTTCGACGCCGGCTGCTGGATGCCGGGCATGTTCTGGGAGGGCGTGGCGCCCGACGCGGTGTAGGTGCCCACCAGCGAGCCGTGCGACGTGGCGCCCATCTGGGCCAGCGCCGACGACACCACGGAGCCGCCCGAGAACTGGGCGCCCGCCTTCGGGGCCTGTGAGGACACGCCCTGCATCAGCGAGCCGAAGCGGCTGCCCGACACCGGCGTGGAGGTGTTCGTCGTGGCCGGCTGCACCCGAGGACCGGAGAGGGACGTGATGCGGTTCATGGCGGCTCCCGTCAAAGGCCCCGGTCGGTGGCGCTCCTTTGAGGGGCGCGCCTGTGGGGCTTCAAGTTCTCCCGATTATCGCCCCAGCCCCCGGGAAGTTGCTTCTTCCAGGTTCAAACCCGCCCCGGAAGCAGCCCAGGGAACGGCGAAGGCCGCGGATCCACGGGGGAATTTCCTCCCGGGGACACGCGGCCTCCTCACTTCAGGAACGGGATTCCGTCCGCCCGGCCTAGAACTGGTGGGCCTCGGTGGACTCGTGCAGGGCCAGGGTGCTGGCGCTGCCGCCGGAAATCACCTCGGCGACCTGGTCGAAGTAGCCGGTGCCCACCTCGCGCTGGTGGCGCGTGGCGGTGTAGCCGTCCTTCTCCGCGCCGAACTCCTGCTGCTGCATCTCGCTGTAGGCCGCCATGCCGCGGTCCTTGTACTTCCGCGCCAGCTCGTACATCGAGAAGTTCAGCGCGTGGAAGCCGGCCAGCGTGACGAACTGGAACTTGTAGCCCATGGCGCCCAGCTCGCGCTGGAACTTCGCGATGGTCGCGTCGTCCAGGTTCTTCTTCCAGTTGAAGGAAGGCGAGCAGTTGTACGCGAGCATCTTGTTGGGGAACTTCTTGCGGATGCCCTCGGAGAAGGCCTTCGCCTGCGCGAGGTCCGGGGTGCTGGTCTCGCACCACACCAGGTCCGCGTACGGCGCGTACGCCAGGCCGCGCGCGATGGCGCACTCCAGGCCGCCCTTGATGCGGTAGAAACCTTCCGCCGTGCGGCCGGCCGCCTTGTCGATGAAGGCGTGGTCGTACTCGTCCGCGTCGCTCATCAGCAGCTTGGCGCTGTCCGCGTCCGTGCGGGCCACCAGCAGCGTGGACACGCCCATCACGTCCGACGCGAGGCGCGCCGCCGTCAGCGTGCGCACGAAGTGGCTGGTGGGCACCAGCACCTTGCCGCCCATGTGGCCGCACTTCTTCTCGCTGGCCAGCTGGTCCTCGAAGTGCACGCCCGCGGCGCCCGCTTCAATCATGCCCTTCATCAGCTCGTAGGCGTTGAGCGGACCGCCGAAGCCGGCCTCCGCGTCCGCGATGATGGGCGCGAACCAGTAGCGGTCATTGCGGCCCTCCGCGTGGTCGATCTGATCCGCGCGGCGCAGGGCGTTGTTGATCTTCTTCACCACGGTGGGGACGCTGTCCACCGGGTAGAGGCTCTGGTCCGGGTACATCTGCCCGGCGGAGTTCGCGTCCGCGGCGACCTGCCAGCCGGACAGGTAGATGGCCTTCAGACCCGCGCGCACCATCTGCACGGCCTGGTTGCCGGTGAGGGCACCCAGCGCGTTGATGTACTCGTCCGTGTGCAGCAGCTCCCACAGGCGACGGGCGCCCATCTCCGCCAGGGTGTGGCTGACGCGGATGGAGCCGCGCAGCTTCTCCACGTCCTTCTCGGTGTAGGTGCGCGTGATTCCCTCGAAGCGCTTGGCGTGGAGCTTCGCGTGAGGGGAGGCATCGGAAGTGGTCGGCGTCGCGTCGTACATGCCAGGACTCCTCAAGGGTGCTGCGGTGAAGGGGTGTGAAAAGGCTTCAGGAAAAGTGAGACATCAGGACTTCGCATCCAGGGCCGCGTAGGCCGGCAGGGTGAGGAAGTCCTCGAAGGCGGGCGCGGTGGACAGCTGCTCGAAGAGGGCGCGGGACTTCTCCACGTGGGCCTGGCCGTAGCGCTCCGCCACGCCCTCGCGGTTCAGCTGGGCCATCTCCTCCGTGAGGAGCTTGCGGAACAACTCCAGGGTGACCTTCTGGCCGTCGTCCAGCGTGGCGCCGTGGTGGATCCACTGCCACACCTGGGCCCGGGAGATTTCGGCCGTGGCCGCGTCCTCCATCAGGTTGTAGAGGGGCACGCAGCCCAGGCCGCCCAGCCACGCGGCGGTGTACTGGATGCCCACGCGGATGTTGTGGCGCAGGCCCTCCTCCGTGCGGGTGCCGGAGGGCACCTGGAGCAGGTCCGCCTCGGTGACGCGCACGTCCTCGCGCTTGTTGGCCACCTGGTTCGGGCCCTTCATCTGCGCGTCGAAGATCTCCTTCGCCACCGGGACGAGGCCGGGGTGCGCGACCCAGGTGCCGTCGTGGCCGTTCTTCGCCTCGCGCTGCTTGTCGGTGCGCACCTTGGCCATCACCGCGTCGTTGGCGGCGGCGTCACCCTTGATGGGGATGAAGGCGGCCATGCCCCCCATCGCGTGCGCGCCCCGGCGGTGGCAGGTCTGGATGAGCAGCTGCGAGTAGGCGTTGAGGAAGCCCTTGTCCATGGTCACCTGCCCCCGGTCGGGCAGCACCACGGACGCGTCCGACTGGAGCGTCTTGATGAAGCTGAAGATGTAGTCCCAGCGGCCGCAGTTGAGGCCGGCCGAGTGCTCGCGCAGCTCGTAGAGGATTTCGTCCATCTCGAACGCGGCCGGCAGCGTCTCGATGAGGACGGTGGCCTTGATGGTGCCGCGCGGGATGTCCAGCTCGCTCTGGGCCAGGTGGAACACGTCGTTCCACAGCCGGGCCTCCAGGTGGCTCTGCATCTTGGGCAGGTAGAAGTACGGGCCGGTGCCGCGCTTCAACTGCTCCCGGGCGTTGTGGAAGAAGAACAGGCCGAAGTCGAAGAGCGACCCGGAGATGGGCTTGCCGTCGATGCGCACGTGGCGCTCCGGCAGGTGCCAGCCGCGCGGGCGCACGAAGAGGACGGCGTGCTTGTCGTTCAGCGCGTACTGCTTGCCGTTCTCCGCCGTGAAGGAGATGGACTTGCGCACGGCATCGCGCAGGTTCACCTGGCCGCGCACCACGTTGTCCCAGGTGGGGCTGTTGGCGTCCTCGAAGTCCGCCATGAAGACGCTGGCGCCGGAGTTGAGCGCGTTGATGATCATCTTGCGGTCCACCGGACCGGTGATCTCCACGCGCCGGTCCTGGAGGTCCGCCGGCACCGGGGACACCGTCCAGTCGCCCTTGCGGATGTCCGCCGTCTCCGGAAGGAAGTGCGGGCGCTCGCCCTTGCGCCAGCCCTCCGCCACCTTCTTGCGCCGCTCCAGCAGCGCCTCGCGCCGCTCACCGAAGGTGCGCACCAGCTTCGCCACGAAGGCCATGGCCTCCTGCGTCAGCACTGCCGCGTAATCCGGGTGCCAGCCCCCCTCGATGCTCACGCCGGGACCAAAAGTCGGCGGGGTCTGGGAGGTGTTGGCGTCCATGACGGCTCCTGACGAGATGCGTTGTAAAGGCGGTCTGATGGGCTGAAAGATGCCCCTGCCGTCTGTGGAAGGGAAGTCTTGGTGAATTAGAAGCTGCTTGCCTGTAAGGCTGTCAACACCCAGCGGATTAAACTTGTAAATCCACTGACGCACCGGGACGCAAGCCCCCGGAATCCCAGGTCCTGGGGGCGGCAATCACCGGGTGTGGCCTCCGTAGGTAGGGATGAGGCCCCCATGTCGCCAAGCGGGGGCGCGACGGAGAGGTCAGGTCATGGACGTCACGACACGCTGTGGAGCCTGTTCGACGGAGCTGTCCCGGGATGCGGCGGGTTGCCCGCACTGCCGCCCGGGCGCGTCGCCGCTGCACCGGGGAGAGGGGCGCTCGGTGCTGGGGGTGTGCTCGCTGCTGGCCCGGGGGATGGGGGTGTCCGTCACCTGGGTGCGGCTGGCGTTCGTGGTGATGCTGTTCGCGTCGTCCGGGCTGGGCTTCCTGCTCTATCTGTTGGTCTGGGCCTTCACGCCGGCGCGGGCCGGGGCGAAGGCGCCGCTGCAGGGGCTCTTGGACTGGGTCTCCCGGGTGGCGAACACGCCCGTGGAGGACGACGCCCCCCGCTGGGAGCGCCGCGTCTGAGGCCCGTCTTCGTCCGCTGGCGCGCGGTCCGCTAGACGCGCCAGACGCCGGCCACGGTCTCCATCCGCTCGGCCACGCCGCGCAGGGTGTGCGTCATCCGCTGGGTGCCCTGCATGGCCTCAAGGGTGTCGTCCATCATCCGCGACAGGTCGGTGACGGCGGTGAAGATCTGCGCGATGCCGGCGTTCTGCTGGATGACGGCGGCGGCGATCTGCTGGGCCGCGGACGCGTTGTCCTGGATGATGTCCGTGAGCGCGCGCAGGCTCTGACCGCTGGCGCGCACCTGGGCCAGCCCCGCCTCGGAGCGGCGCTGGCCCTCCTCGGAGAGCGCCACGGTGGCGTGGATGCCGCCGCGGATGTCATCCAGGATGTCGCGCACCCGGCCGGTGGCCTGGATGGACTGGTCCGCGAGGCTGCGGATCTCCCGGGCCACCACGCTGAAGCCCTTGCCGTGCTCGCCGGAGCGCACCGCCTCGATGGCCGCGTTGAGCGCGAGCATGTTGGACTGGTCCGCCAGGTCCTTCACCGTCTGGGTGATGCCGCCAATCTGCTGCGTGCGCTCGTTGAGCGAGGAGATGCCCTCCGCGAGGCGCACCCCGTGGTCGCGCAGCTCCTCGAAGCCGTCCAGGCTGGCCCCGAGCGTCGTCTCTCCGGCGCTGCCCGCCTGACGCGCCCGCGCCACCAGTCCGAGCACCGCCTGGGAGCGTTCGGCCGCCACCTGGGAGGTCTGTTGGATCTCCTGCGCGGTGACCTGCGTCTCCTGGAGCGCGGCGGTCTGCTGGGTGAGGTTGCGCTCCTGCTGTTCGGTGGCGCGCGTCAGCTCCGCCACGGTCTGTCCCAGCACCCGGGTGCCCTGCTGGAGGCTGGCGGTGGATTCACGCAGGTGGTCCATCATCCGCGCGAAGGCGGAGGCAAGTTCGCCCACTTCGTCCTGGCGTCCGTGCAGCGCCACCTTCTGGGTGAGGTCCCCCTCGCGCACGACGCGGGACACGAGGCCACTCAGCGTGGTGATGGGACGCGTCACCCCGCGCGCCAGCGCCCAGGCGGCCAGGGCGGCCAGCAGCAGGAGCGCGGCCACCGCGAGGACGCTGAGCTTCAGGAAGTTCCTCAGGGGCTGGAAGGCCTCTTCCTCGTCCACCGTCGCGACGAAGCGCCAGTGGCGGCCGGCCCCGGTGCCGCGGGTGTCGTCAACGGCCTGGGCCCGCACCGTCCGGAGCGGCGCGGGGACGTTCCGGGCCCTGGAGCTGTAGAGCTGTCCGTCGTCCGGGCCCAGGACCTCCAGGGTGAAGCTGCGCTGGCCCCGTTCCCGGGAGCGCTGGAGCGCGCCCGCGACCACCTGCTCCAACTGGTTCCAGTCATACGCCGCCAGGAGCACGCCCACGCGCGCGCCGGAGATGGGGCTGAGCACGGGCAGCGCCAGCGGCATCACCGGGCGACCGAAGAAGGGGTCCGTCCGGGTGATGGCGCGGGTGAGGGCGGTGGGATCCAACCGGTCTTCCAGCGCGGCCTGGAACCATGGAGAGGCGAGCACGTCGCGCTCGTGGCCCTCGAAGGCCTCGCGCAGCTCGGGCCGGCTGACGGAGACCGCGCGGCCGTCCTCGGTGAACAGCACCAGCCCCGCGAAGCTCGCGTGCCGGCCGTTCAGGGTGGCGAGCACCGCGTCGCTCTTCGCGTAGGTGCCGAACAGGAGCGCGCCGCGCACGATGGCGTCCTCCGTCCACGCGCGGGCGTTCGCCTCCCGCTCGTGCAGCGAGGACTCCACGAGGTCGCGCAGCCCTTCGGCCTCCACCTGGAGGACGCCGTGGATCTGCAGCCCCACGGTCCGACGGATGACGTGGACGCCCGCCGCGACGACGGGTGTGAGCGCGGCGATGAGCAGCAGGCAGACCCACAGCGTGAGGCGACCCCTCAGTTTCAAGCCGGACAGCAGGCGCATGGGAGCATCCAGGGGAGCGGTGAGCGGATCAGAGGTCGAGCAGGGACAGGCCCACGGTGAGCGCGCCGATGACCTGGGCGCCGTCGCGGACGGGCAGGGAGACCTGGATGACGTAGGCCTGCGAGGACTCGTCGAAGAAGGGGGACTCCCGCAGCTCCGGCCCGCCCCGGCCTCCGGCATAGGTGAGGCGCCACTTGGCCTCGTCCCCCTGCCAGTAGTCGGACGTACGCCGGCTGGCGCAGACCAGCGCGCCCTGGCCGTCCATGGTGAAGGCCTCCGCCATCGCCTGTCCCAGCCGCTTCTGCGCCCGCTGGAGCGCGCCCGCGCAGGGAGCATCCAGCACCGTCTGCTTGAAGGGCGTGAGCGCCGGGGTGGCCATCCACTCCGCGTCGTGGCGCTGGATGGCGGCGAACGGAACGCGGCGCGCGTTCTGGGCGCGGATGGCGCGCACCACCTCCGGGTCACCCGCCAGACGCCGCAGTTCCGGCATCACCGCGTCCACCTTCCGGAGCTGCGCGACACCGTCCGGAGGCAGCGTCCCCCAGGCCGCCGCCGCCAATCCCATCCAGACCATGGACATCCACACTCCCCCAAGACCGTGAAAAACAGTCGAAAAAAGTGTGTCACGGATGCGCTTCCACCGTCACGCAGGCGAGCATTGATTTGTTTTATTCGCGGTAGACGTGTTTTGCCTGCATGGGTCCACCCTCTGGATTTGCGGGCTGCGTACGAAGGCGGACGGGGCTGCGCGGGCATGCCTTCCTGCTCCCATCCATGGCCCCGGGTTACCATGTGCTTGAGGACGTCATGGGTAGGGAGCATCCTCCTGCGCATGGGCAATGGAGACAGGAAGCCGGCGACGTATGCCGACCTGGAGGGTGTGCCGCCGACGAAGGTGGGTGAACTCATCGAGGGAGCCCTGGTCATCAGTCCCCGGCCAGCGTCCCGGCACACGCGGGCGGCGACGAAGCTGGGCGCCTGGCTGGATGGGGCCTTCGACCTGGGGCGGAACGGACCTGGAGGATGGCTCGTCCTGGATGCACCGGAGCTTCGCTTCCCACACCCAGGTGATGCCTTGGTGCCAGACGTCGCGGCGTGGCGGCGCGAACGGATGCCCGAACTGCCCGACGTCCCGTTCTTCTTGTTGGCGCCGGACTGGGTCTGCGAGGTGGTGTCCGACGTCACACGGACCTGGGACCGGGGCCCGAAGATGCGCGTCTACGCGCGTGAGGGTGTGGAGTGGTTGTGGTTCATCGATCCGCTTGCGGAGGGTCTGGAGATCCACCGACTGCGGGATGGCCAGTGGCGCCTGTTCGGCGTGCACCTGGGCTCTGGCACCGTGGACGCCGAGCCCTTCGACGCGGTGCCGCTGAACCTGGGCAGGCTCTGGAGCCGGTGATCAGGGCAGCTTCGGCCGGATGATGCGGGGCGCGTCCGGGTTCACGTCCAACAGGCGCACGGGGTCGCCTTCGCGCACGGTGCCCGCCTTCAGCACGCGGGCGAGCTGACCCCTGCGGCCCCAGCTCTCCTGGAGCAGTCCGGGGCGCAGCGCATCCAGCTTCCAGCACGGCACGCACGGCTCGGTCAGCTCCACCACCACCTCGCCTCCCAGCGCCAGCCGCTGGCCCGGTGGCAGCGCATCCAGCGCCAGTCCTTCCACCAGCACGTTCTCCTTGAGCGCGCCCGCGGGCACATCCAGCGCGGCCCGCTGGGCTTCGTCCACGAGCAGCAACTGGCGCTTGTGCCCCACGGCGCGCCGCTGGTGACGGTCGCCCTCGAAGCCGTGCTGCTCCACGGCCCGGGCTTCGGGGACCTGGCGCATGGGGGTGTTGCGCTCCTGGGCCAGGAAGAGGGCGCGGATGGTGCCGGCGGGCGTGCTCACGGCGCGACACTAACGCCCGCGCGCTTCGCGTGTGAGGGGCAGGCAGGGCTGCACGGGCCTGCCTTCCCAGGCCCCGACCGTTGGAGATGCGGCATCCGTCCTCCACTCGGGCCTGCCGCGCCGGGGCGGGGGTGTTATCGCGGCAGCGACGCCGTGCGACTCCCGCCTCGCGAGGGGGCCCGGCGCCTGGACATCGCTGTTCCCTGCTGGGGAGGCCTCACCGTGAGCACGAAGAATGTTCGCATCGAGAAGGACACCTTTGGTCCCATCGAAGTCCCCGCCGACCGGCTCTGGGGCGCGCAGACGCAGCGCAGCCGCCAGAACTTCGCCATCTCCAATGAGCGCATGCCCCCGGAGCTGGTCCACGCGCTGGTGCTGGTGAAGAAGGCCGCCGCGCTCGTGAACCAGGAGAACGGGTCGCTGTCCCAGGAGAAGGCCCAGGCCATCGTGAAGGCCGCGGACGAGGTGCTCGCCGGCAAGCACGAGGAGGAGTTCCCCCTGCTGGTGTGGCAGACCGGCAGCGGCACCCAGACGAACATGAACTGCAACGAGGTGCTGGCCAACCGCGCCTCGGAGCTGCTGGGCGGCGAGCGCGGGGAGGCGCGCAAGGTCCACGCCAACGACGACGTCAACAAGGGGCAGAGCTCCAACGACGTGTTCCCCACCGCGATGAGCGTGGCCGCCGTGGAGGCCGTGGTGAAGCACGTGCTGCCGGAGCTTGAGGCCCTGCGCGACGTGCTGGCGCGGAAGTCCCAGGCGTTCCAGTCCATCGTGAAGATTGGCCGCACGCACCTGCAGGACGCGACGCCGCTCACGCTGGGCCAGGAGTTCAGCGGCTACGTGGCGCAACTGGAGCGCGCGAAGGGCCACATCGAGGCCTCGCTGCCGCACCTGCTGGAGCTGGCGCTGGGCGGCACCGCCGTGGGCACCGGCCTCAACGCGCCCCCGGGCTACGCCGAGCGCGTGGCGGCGGAGATTTCAAGGCTCACGGGCCACGGCTTCGTCACCGCGCCCAACAAGTTCGAGGCGCTGGCCGCCAACGACGCGCTGGTGCAGGCGCACGGCGCGCTCAAGGGCCTGGCGGCGGTGCTGTTCAAGGTGGCCAATGACATCCGCTGGCTGTCGTCCGGGCCGCGCTCGGGCATCGGTGAAATCAACATCCCGGAGAACGAGCCGGGCAGCTCCATCATGCCGGGCAAGGTGAACCCCACGCAGAGCGAGGCGCTCACCATGGTGTCGGCGCAGGTGATGGGCAACGACGTGGCCATCTCCCTGGGCGGCGCGTCCGGCAACTTCGAGCTCAACGTCTTCAAGCCGCTCATCATCCAGAACTTCCTGCAGAGCAGCCGGCTGCTGGCGGACGGCATGCGCAGCTTCCGGCTGAACTGCGCGGTGGGCATCGAGCCGAACCTCCCCCGCCTCCAGGAGAACCTCCAGCGCAGCCTGATGCTGGTGACGGCCCTCAACCCGCACATCGGCTACGACAACGCGGCGAAGATCGCCAAGACGGCGCACAAGCAGGGCAAGACGCTGAAGGAAGTGGCGGTGGAGCTGGGGCTCGTCACCCCCGAGCAGTTCGACCAGTGGGTCCGCCCGGAGAAGATGACCGGGAACCTGTAGGAACAGCGCCTTCCGGGCCTTGGGACACATGCCTCCCGCTTCAGCGGGAGGCACGCGTCACGGCATCGGAAGGGCCCACAGCTCACGGCCGCTCTCCCGGGTCCAGGCCGGGAAGTAGAGGTGGTCTCCCGAGGGCATGAACCACCCGCCCGGCGACGACGAGTCCGGGCCCGGCGCGAGGTCCGCGATGCGCACCGTGCTCTGCACCGTGCCGTCCGTGCGCCACAGCTCCGTCCCCGACTCGGCGTCCGCCGCGGCGAAGAGAAGGGGACCTCCCGGACGGCTCGCCGCGAGGACCGAGGGCGGCCACATCCCTCCGTATGCGTCCACCTCCACGGGGGACTTCATCAGGGGCAGGGTGCCGGTTTCGGTGCCGTCCGTCCGCCAGAGGACGGAGGCCGGCGTGGTTTCCTCCGCCCAGAACAGCACGAGGTCGTTCAGGGCGGTGAGTCGGGTGACGCCATGGAACGACGCCGCCTTGCCCAGGCTGGCCACCCGTTCCATCGACCGACCATCACTCTTCCAGAGTTCCTGGGCCCGGTCCGCCGTGTGGGCCCACCGGCCGAAGAACAGATGGCCTCCCATGACCACGCCAGCCCCGTGCCGCGAAAGGTCGGCATTGGAGGCGGTGGTGTCGCTGACGGGGGTGGTGCCTTCGACCGTGCCGTCACTGCGCCACAACTGCATGTCGCTGCCATCCACCGGGAAGCGGGACACCCAGAAGAGGAGCTGGTTGCCCAGGGCGGTGCCCGCCTGGACGAAGTGGAAGTTCGCCGGGGCCGACAGGGACTTCACCTTCACCGTGCCAGCGGCGGTGCCGTCGCTCACCCACAACGCGTGGTGCTCCTCCGACTCGCGGACCGCGAAGAAGATCCGCGAGCCGACCGGCATCAACCGGACGGGGGCCTCGGAGCCGAGTCCCGTCTTCACCCGCGCCGTCCCCTGGGGTGTTCCGTCGGTCACCCAGAGCGCGCCCTGCTCGCCCTCCTTCACCCCGAACAACACCCTTGCTCCCAGGGGCGCCAGCTCCAGGGACACTTCGCTGTCCCTGTCCGTCGCCAGGTCCTGGTAGGGCGTCAGGGCCTCGGCGTTTCCGGACGCGACGTCGTACCGCCAGAGCCGGAAGGGGGGCTGGGTGGAGGCGCTGAGCGGGGAGGCGAAGACCAGGTTCCCGTTCACGAGGGTGAGCCGCTGGGGAGACAGCAGGGCCCCCGCGGACCAGGGGCCTTCCGCGACCCGGGTGCCGGCGTGCGTTCCGTCACTCCTCCAGAGCCGCCAGCCCTCATCGCCGACAAGGTCGAAGCGCGTGAAGTAGAGGGTGCCCGCCACGTCGAGCGCCTCGCCCAGGCGGTAGCCAAAGTAGGGCTCCGTGGGAAACAGCGATCCACCGCCGGGGATGATGTCCCGCACCAGGAACGCGGTGCCCACCTGCTGGGCCGGCCAGGCCGGTTCGGGATCGAAGGGAGGGATTTCCACGCAGCCCATCCCCCACGACAATCCGGCCCCCAGCAGCCCTGCCTTCAGCATCTCCCACCGCATGGTGTTCGCCCCCTCGGGAACCGGCTGGCGGCATCCCGCCAGCGACCTGGGGCTTCCCTATCAAATCCGTCTGGCATTGGGACAGTGCATCCCGGCGGCCTTGGCGCGTGCGCGGCGCGGGAAGGCCCACAGCGCGAGCAGGAACAGTCCCCACACGCCCGCGTCCGCGCCGCCTGCCTGCTGACAGCCGCCCGTGTCCGTGTCCGGAGCCGGGCCCGGGTCGGAAGGCGGGACGCGGACCGGGGGCGGCGGGCGCACCTTCACGGTGACGTCGAAGGTGCACTCGCGCGCGTTGCCGTGCGTGTCGGTGGCGATGGCCCGCACGGTCGTGGTGCCCGGCGCGAACAGGCTGCCGCGCGCGGGGACGTAGCTCAGCGTCACCGGCGACGCGACGTCCGACGCCTGGGCCTCCGGCCATTCCACGGTGGCGCCCTGGTTGGAGTCGGTGACGCGCTCCTGCGTGGGCGGACAGCCGAGGTCGGGCGGGCGCGTGTCCTCCACGGTGACGAAGAAGGCGCACCGGTCCTCGTTGCCTGAGCTGTCGTAGGCCTTCACCGCCACCGGCGTCCTACCGAAGGCGAAGGTGTGTCCCGACGGCGGGAGGATTTCCACCCGCGTCGGGGACGCGGTGTCCGTCGCCTGCGGCAGTGCATAGTTCGCGACGGCGCCTTTCGGGCCCGAGGCCTCCAGGCGCAGGTCCGGCGGGCAGGACATGAGCGTCGGGGCCTGCGTGTCGCTGACGATGACGTCGAAGGTGCACTCGCGCGAGTTGCCGCTCGCATCGGTGGCGCGGATCCGCACCGGGGTGGTTCCCAGCGGGAAGTCACCCCACGCGGGCGGTTGGAAGTCCAGGGCGACGCGGGACACGGTGTCCATCGCGACGGCGTTCTCGTAGGCGGACACGAAGGCGCCCTGCCGGGATGTGGCTTCGCGCCGGAGGTCGGGAGGGCAGGTGAGCGCGGGCGGTGTGGTGTCCCGCACGGTGATGTCGAAGGTGCACGTGGCGGTGTTGCCCGTGTCGTCGAGCGCCAGGGCCTGCACGGCCGTGGTGCCCAGGGGAAGGGTGTCGCCGGACGCGTAGCTCATGCGCACCGTGGGGCGCGGATCCTCCGCGTCCACGGCGGTCGCCGCCGGATAGCGCACCGGCGCGCCCTGGCTGCTCACGGCTTCGGCTTCCTGCGCGCCGGGGCAGGTGAGCGTGGGCGGCGTGGTGTCCGCGACCTCGCGGGGAAGGGCCCACAGCTCGCGCCCGGCTTCCGGGGTCCAGGCGGAGAAGAAGAAGTGCCGGCCCGCGGTCGCCAGCCCCCTGGGCGACGAGGAGTGGGGACCTGGGAGCGCGTCCACCACGCGCACCGTGCCTTCGGTCGTGCCGTCCGTCTTCCACAGCTCCATGCCGGAGGCGCCGTCCGACGCGGCGAAGACGACGGGCCCCTGGGGACCCAGCGCGAACATCCGCTCCGGACCCGCCACGGCGCCCACCGGACCCGGGTTCAGGTCCTTCACCCGCACGGTGCCCCCGGGCGTGCCGTCACTCCTCCAGAGTTCGTAGCCGCTCGCGCCGTCCGACGCCCAGAACACCAGCAGCGGGCCCACCGCGGTGAGCGACCCGGGCCGCGTGAGGTTGCTGGCGGTGCCGAAGTCGTGGAGGGCCTCCAGTGTCTGGCCGTCGTACTTCCACAGGCGGGGCGGGGCGTTGTTGGCGACGAGGGAGAGGTACAGGGTGTCCCCCACCGCGGCCCAGTCGCTCGTGGAGCCCGGCAGCGTGACCAGGAAGCGGGTGCTCCCCGCCGTACCCTCCGTGACCCACAGCTGGTTGATGCCCCCCAGGCGGACCTGGAGGAACACGCGGCGGCCCACGGGGAGCAAGCCCAGCACCTCCGAAGAGTCCGACTCGGTCCGGAAGGACTTGAGCATCACCGTGCCCTCCTGGGTGCCGTCGCTCTTCCACAGCGAGTCCTGCGCATAGGCCTGACGCCACGCGAAGTAGAGCGTCTCGTTCCCGGGCGTGAGCCAACGGGGTGCTTCGGTGGGGGACGTGCCCGGACCGGTGGACAGCCGCACCGTGCCTTCCAGCGTGGCGTCCGTCGTCCACAGCTCCCATCCCCCGAAGTAGCCGCGCTGGCTGAAGTAGCCCCGCGTCCCGGTGGCGACGAGGCCGCGGGAGCCGGAGGGGAAGGCCGCCCCGCCCAGCCGCTGCAGCTTCCGCGTGGAGCCCTCCAGTCGCCACAGGTCGCTGGAGGAGGAGCCTCCCGTCAGGAAGAGGAGCTGTCCATTCAGGGGCATGAGCTGCATGGGAGACAGCGAGAACCCGCCCGTCGCCGTCTCGGTCACCTGCCGCGTTCCGTCACCCGTGCCGTCACTGCTCCACAAGGTCCGGACGAGCGTCTGCGTGGTGCCGGTCTTGACGATCTGGGGCGCGGTGAAGAACAGCGTGCCGTCCAGGTCCACGGCATCGTTCGGGTTATCGAAGTCGAAGGCGCCGGCCTCGATGGCGGACCGCCTGGGGATGGACCGCGTCCCCTCCGCCGTGCCGTCCGTCATCAGCAGCTCCCCGTCCGTCGCGGAGAAGAACAGCCGGTCCCAGGCCCACAGCTGCACCCTGTAATCGAGGCCGGGGGCCATCGTGAAGAAGGGGAAGGTGCCGGACTCCGTGCCGTCCGTGCGCCAGAGCTGTTGTTGGTCGCCGTCCCAGGCCTGGAAGAAGAGGCCCCCGGGCGTGCTCATCATCGGGGCCCGCCCCAGGTCCAGACCGGGTACCCCGGCGAACTGGACCGGAGCCACGCCTGGAGCGTCCAACCGCCACATCCGGCTCAGGCCCGTCGCATCCTTCGCGCGGAAGTAGAGCTTCCCTTCGTGGGCGGTGGGAAACTGGGGCGCGCTGTCCAGGCTGCCGGCAACGAGGTCGATGACGCGCACGGTGCCCTCGGGCGTGCCGTCCGTCCGCCACAGCTCCTGTCCACCCTGCGCGTCCCACCCGCTGAAGTAGGCGAGGTCCCCGACGACCGCGATGGGTGGGTAGCCGGTGCCGTAGCGGTCAGGCAGGACCGTGCCCAACTGCACGGTGCCCGCCTCGGTGCCGTCGCTCGTCCACAGGCGCCGGGTGCCACCGGCCACCAGACCCCAGAACAGCAGGCGGTCGCCCATCCGGAAGAACGCGTAGGGCGCCAGGTGCTCCCGCCCGGGAACCGCGTCCTTGATGAGGACGGTGCCTTCGGGGGTGCCATCCGTCTTCCACAGCTCCTGGCCTGTCTCCCACGTGTAGCAGGGGAAGATGAGCGTGTCCCCGATCCAGGTGGCGGGCGCGTCGAAGCGCGCCCCGGACGCGACCTCCTTGAGGATCCGGGTCCCCGCGGGGGTTCCGTCGCTCCGCCACAGCGTGAACCCATACGGGCTGCTGATGCTCATGGCCTCGAAGTAGAGGGCGCCGTCATGCTCGGTGATGAACGACGGGGGCGAGGCCAGGGCCAGCACCAACTCGGTGCCCTGCGCGGTGCCGTCCGTGCGCCACAGGCCGTGGACATCGCGGGAGGCGACGAGCATCCGGGCGGAGAAGTAGAGGTGGTTGCCCATCCGGGTGAGCTGCGTGGGCTCCGAGCCCCAGAGCCCCGGCAGCAGGTCCGTCACCAGGACCGTGCCCTCCCGGGTGCCGTCCGTCTTCCACAGCTCCCGGCCGTGGAGTCCGTCCTCCGCGGTGAAGAAGACGGTCGACCCCACCTCCACGAAGTGCAGGGGTTGGGCGAAGGGGAGCTGTACCTTGTTGCCCGGAGCCAGGTCGCCCACCAGGAAGGGCGCGGCCTCCAGCCCGGAGGTCACCGCGGCGGGCCCGGGCACGGCCCCGCTGGTGGACTCGCACCCCACGCCCAGCCACGCGGCCAGGATGCACACCGACACCACACCTACATTCCACCGCGAAGCCATGATGTTCCCGGGTCAACCTGACGTACCCCTCCCATACGCAGTGGGGCCAGAATCCTGGGTTCTAGCCCGTCCCCTCCACCCAAGCGTGGGACAGCGCACGCTCCGGCAAGAAGGAGGGAGCGCGCGGACTCGGGGACGATTAGGGTACGGGGGCCATGAACGTCCCCTTCGTCATTGAGACCACGCACCGCGGCGAGCGGGCGTACGACCTCTACAGCCGCCTGCTCAAGGACCGCATCATCCTCCTGGGCACGCCCATCAACGACGATGTGGCCAACCTCATCGTCGCCCAGCTCCTGTTCCTGGAGTCCGAGGACCCGGACAAGGGCATCAACCTCTACATCAACTCCCCCGGTGGCTCCGTCACCGCGGCGCTCGCGATGTACGACACGATGCAGTACGTCAAATGCCCCGTGTCCACCATCTGCGTGGGTCAGGCGGCCTCCGCGGGCGCGCTGCTCCTGCTGGCGGGCTCCAAGGGCAAGCGCTACGCCCTGCCCAACAGCCGCATCATGATCCACCAGCCGCTGGGTGGCGCGCAGGGTCAGGCCACGGACATCGACATCCAGGCCAAGGAGATCCTCCGCCTGCGCACGTACCTCAATGGCCTGTTCGTGAAGCACACCGGTCACACCATCGAGCGCATCGAGAAGGACACCGAGCGCGACTACTTCATGAGCGCCGAGGAGGCCCGGCAGTACGGCCTCATCGACGAGGTCGTGGAGCGCGCGGGCATCCCGACGCCCAAGTAGTCGCCGCTGGCCCGGCGGCCGGGGAGGCCCTCCCCGCGCCGTCGCTCCAGGCGGGCACGCGCGGAGCGGACGAGCCGCAACTGTCCCACAGTGCCGCTTGACGCTGGCGTGACCACCGTCTGGTGATGACGCCCCGATTCGTGATTGCCGCTCTGCTGCCTGCCCTCCTGGCGGGTGTTGGTTGTGCCACCGGCCCTACGGGGCGTCCGCCCGTGCCGCCCTCGTCCGCGTCCGTGCAGGCGGAGCTGGGCGAGCGCAACGTCGTCGACGCTGGCGCGGAGTACGCCCACCAGAACGGCGTCCTGCTGGCGGAGGGCGGCGAGGGCGAGGCGGTGCGCGTCAGCCCCAACTACTGGCGGATCCGCTTCGCGCTCCCGGAGGAGGGCTCCGGCAAGCTGCTGGAGCTGGACTTCGATGAGCTGGCGCGGCGCGTGACGGGTTCACGCCGCCTGGACATCACGCCCACGTTCCCGCCCACCTCCAGCACCTTCCAGCCCAGCGACGCGAGCCCCGCGACGGGCGGCTCGGGTCGCTGAAGCGCCGCGCGGTTACGGCAGCCGGGTGACGCGGTCGAGCGCCGGGGCCGGCAGCGGATTCGCCTCCGTGCTCTTCGCCGTCAGGTACGCCTCCAGCGCATCGGCATCCACCGCGCCGCCCAGCAGGTTCGTGCCCTCCGTGAGGACGGTAAAGCCGTCGCCGCCCGGCGCGAGGAAGCTGTTCACCGTGACGCGGTAGCTGGCGGCGGGATCCACCGTGACGCCGTTGAGCTGGATGCTGGCCGGGTCCACCTTGGAGCCCAGGGGCGCCGCCGCGCTGAACGCATACGAGAAGCCCGCGGACGGGTGGAGGATGCGGGTGGCGGTGCCAGGGCGGAACTGCTGCTCCAGCAGGCGCTCAATCTGCGCGCCCGTGAGCGTCAGGGTGACCAGGCTGTTGCCGAAGGGCTGCACGGTGAAGGCCTCGCCGTAGGTGATGGCGCCGGTGTCGCTGGGGTTGGCCGCATCGCGCACGAGGTCGCTCCGCACGCCGCCCGGGTTCATGAAGGCCACCACGGCGCCGCCCTGGCCCGCGGGCTTCGTGGCTTCCAACTGGGCGTCCGCGATGACGAAGCCCATGGTGGACTGTCCGGTGGGGTCCTTCAGGATGTCGCCGCGCGTGAGCGTCTGGTCAATCCAGCCGATGACGCGGTTTTCCAGTGGCGTCGTCAGGCCCTTGTAGCGGGCCACCTGTTCGGTGACGGTGGGGTCCGGCGTCACGGTGCGGGTGACGATGACGTTCTGGGCCTGGGCCTGCGTCAGGGCGCCCGTCTTCGCGTCCAGGGTCAGGTCGATGTCCGTGAGCAGCCGGCCCACGGAGGCGGCGCTGGTGACGAGCTTGCCGCTCAGCGAGCAGTTGTAGGCCTGATGGGTGTGGCCGCTGACGATGACGTTCACGGCGGGGTCCAGCTTCTGGGCGATGTCCAGGATGGGGCCGGAGATGCCCTTGCACTCGTTGTAGAGCGAGTCGAGCGCGGGCATTCCGCCCTCGTGCACCACGATGACGATGGCGCCCACGCCCTGGGACTTCAGCTCTGGCACCAGCGCGTTGACGGTCTCCACCTCGTCCTTGAAGGTGAGGCCGGCCACGCCCGACGGGGTGACGATCTGCGGCGTGCCTTCCAGCGTCATGCCGATGAAGGCCACCTTCACGCCCTCGAAGGTGCGCACGTCGTAGCGCGGGAAGAGGGTGCGGTCCGGGCCGGTGGCCACGTTGGCCGCGAGGTACTTGAACCGCGCGCCCTCGAAGCCGGTGCCGTCCTGGCAGCCGTCCACCGGGTGGCAGCCGCCGGCCTGCATGCGCAGGAGCTCCGAGCCGCCTTCGTCGAACTCGTGGTTGCCCACCGCGGCCAGGTCCAGGCCCACCTGGTTCATGACCTCGATGGTGGGCTCGTCGTGGAAGAGGGCGGAGAGCAGCGGCGTGGCGCCGATGAGGTCACCGGCGGAGACCACCACCGTGTTCGGGTTCTTCGCGCGCAGGTCCGCGACGTGGCGGGCGAAGTACACGGCGCCGCCCGCGTTCACGCGGTCCGCGGCGCCGCCATCCGGCAGCAGGGCCGTGATGATCTGTCCGCCGGTACCGCCCGCGGGCTCCAACTGCCCGTGGAAGTCGTTGAACGCGATGATCTTCACGGACACCGTCGCCGCGCTGCCTCCGTCGTCGCGGGTGCCGGCGTCGGTGCTGGTGCCCGCGTCGGTCTCCGCGGGCGGCGGGAAGGTGACGCGCTGGCAGACGTGTTCGACGCAGGTCCAGCCATTGCCCTGGCTGTCTGGGGTGACCTGCCCCGCGCAGTCGAAGGCGTTCACGCATTCTTGATTGCCGCAGCCTCCGTGCAGGACGAGCAGCAGGCCCGTGACGAAGGCACCGGCGAGGAGGAAGACGCTGGGACGCGCGACATCACGCGCGGCGGGAACAGAAGGTTGCATCGGGACGGCTCCTGGATTCAGACAGCGGAGGGGTGACCGCGATGTGAGCTCCCCCTCCGGACGGCGGGGACCCTGGCACCGTCGCATGACGTTCGCGTGAGGGCTGGGTCCCGAATGGGTGCCGGCCCTCTGGATGTGACGTGAACGACACGCAGGGGCGGGTTCAGGGGAGGGCGGACGCCTGGCACCACAGCAGCTCCGCGACGCCGCCCACGCGTCCCTGGAGCACGGCCTTCTGGCGCAACAGCCCGCCCAGGTGGCGGGCCTCGTCGCGCGACATGCCGGGGACGAAGAGGCTCTCCTCGAACCAGCTCCGGTCGTCCGCCACGCCCACGGCGGACACGGGGTGATGGCCGCGGGCTTCGAGCAGGCCGCGCAAGGTGCGCTGGAGCCGCGCGTTGGTCCGCGAGCCGTGCGCCCGCGCGTGGGGGTTCCACGCGGTGAGGAAGGCCCAGGACGTGTGGCCGTGCGCGGTGAGCGCGGCGTCGAGCAGCGGGTGCGTGGCACCCACGCGCAGCACGTGCTTCACGCCTCCGACGAGGGGGTGCGCGCGCACGACGTAGCCCGTGGACTCGAAGGCCTTGCGCAGCGGATCCGCCGGTTCGTCATGCATCGCGGCCCCTGGGGGCATGCCTTGAGCACCGGCGACCCGAAGGCCCCCGGTCCACGGGGCTGTTCATGCGGATCCGCTGCCTGTGCGCGCGGCCTACGGCTGGGTGCCCTGTGCGGTCGCGGACTGCGGACTCGTGGGCGCGGGGTTGGTGCCCTGCGGAGCCGACGTCGGCGGCGTCGCGGCGGGCGGCGTCGCGGCCTGCGGGGTCGTCGGGGTCGGGGCCGAGGGCGCCGCGAGGAGCGGCAGGGCCGGATGCCCCACGAGGAGCTCGGGCGGAATCTGGCTGGCCACGATGGGGTCCTGCTGCGCGGTCCGCCACGGCACTTCCGGCCACCAGCGCTCCGTGGGAGGTGCCTGCGCGAGGAAGTCCTGTCCCAGCCGGGGCGAGGTGACGCTCACCCCGTCCTGCTTCGCCGCCGCCAGCGAGCGCTCCATGGGCTCCGTCCACGAGTGGGTCGCCAGCGTGACGAGCCCCCAGTGCACCGGCAGCATCAACCGGCCGCGCACCAGCCGGTGCGCGAGCACGGCCTGCTCCGGCCCCAGGTGCCAGTCCGGCCAGCCCGCGCCGTACTGGCCCGTCTCAATCATCGTCATGTCGAAGGGCCCCAGCTTCGCGCCAATCTCCTCCATCGCGGGGAACAGGCCGGTGTCGCCCGAGTAATAGACGCGGTGCTGGGAGCCCACGAGCGCCCAGCCCGCCCACAGCGTCTTGTTCTGCTGGAGGAAGCGGCCCGACGCATGCCGCGCGGGCGTGCACACGATGTCCAGCCCCTTCACGCGCGTGCGCTCCCACCAGTCCAGCTCCACGATGCGCTCCGCGGGCACGCCCCAGTACTCCAGGTGCGCGCCAATGCCCAACGGCACGACGAAGGTGGTGTTCCAGTCCTTCATCGCGCGGATGGTCGCGAAGTCCAGGTGGTCGTAGTGGTCGTGGGAGATGACCACCGCGTCGATGGGCGGCAGGTCGCTGAGCGCGATGGGCGCGGGGAACCAGCGCTTGGGGCCAATCCACCCGAGCGGCGAGGTGCGCTCGCCCCACAGCGGATCCGTGAGCACGCGGTGCCCGTCCACCTCCACCAGCGTGGACGAGTGCCCCAGCCAGGTGACGCGCAGCCCGCCCGGCGGAGGCGTGGCGAAGCGCTTCGGATCGATGGGCGGCACCGTCAGCGGCGTCTGGGGCGCGCTGTCGGGGCTCGAATTGAACATGGCCGACAGGGACTCTTCCCAGTGGTTGAGGATGGGCTGCGGGTTGACGAAGCCTCCGTCCTTCCACTGCGGAGACTTCTCCATCCGCTCGCGCCGCGCGCCGTCCGCGCCCCGGCCGAAGGACTCCCAGCCATCGAAGACGACGACGAGCAGGAAGGCGACCAGCAGCACGAGCGCCCACCCGAACACTCGCAGCAGCTTGCTACCCCAGGATGAACCCTGGGGGCCGTGGGGCGGAAAGGCCGTGCGGAAGGCGCTCTGGCGGGCCTTGTCTGCGGCCCGGATGGGCCCGGCGTTCATCTTCATGCCCGGACCCTGATGGGTCCGGTGCGCGGGTGTCAATGGGAAGCGGCGAGTTCCTACGGGGTCGCCGCGACCGCGGCGCGGATCTCCGGGCGAAGCCGCTGCTCCAATCCCACGGAGAAGGCGCCCACCCGCTCCTCGTTCGTCGCCTCCAACTGCATGCCCAGGATGGCGTAGTAGCCGCTGTCGCGGTCCACCCAGGGGGTGAATCCGAACGCCCCGGGCGACGACACGACCGCGCAGCCCGTGGAGGGCGTGTCGCACTCCAGCCACGCGGTGAGGCCGTAGTGGTACGTCAGCCCCCCGTCCACCATGGGCGAGCTGCCGATGACGACGTCATACGGCTCGCGCGACTGCGCGTCGAAGAGCGAGGCGGACGCGAACGGCACGCCCCCCACGGTGCCCCGGTGGTACACGACGCCCAGCAGCTTCGCGTACTCGTCCATCGTGGAGCGCAGGCCGCCCGCGATGAGCGGGTTGCTGGTGCCCAGCGTGTTGCGCGGGAAGGTGTAGTAGGCGAGCTCCGCGCTTGTCAGCCCCAGCGGCGTCTTCACCTGCTCGTCGAAGATGTCCTGCCAGGGCTTGCCGGTGCGCACTTCCGCCATGCGCGCGGCGACGTGCAGGTGGGCGGAGCCGTAGTCGAAGCGCGTGCCGGGAGGCGCCACGGGCGTACCGGCCGCGATGGCCTCCACGCACTGCGCGAGCGTGCCCCCCATCTGCACGGTGCAGGGGTGGTTCGGCTCCAGGCCGGACGTGAAGGACAGCAGGTGGCGCAGGGTGATGCCCGCCTGGGGCCCCGTCCACCCAAGCACCTCGCCCGTCGTGGAGTCCAGGGACAGCACGCCCGCGTCCACCAGCCGGAACAGGGCCAGGCCCGATGCCATCTTGGACGCGGAGGCGATGGCCACCCGGCGGTCCGGCGCGAAGTCGCCGTAGCTCTTCACGAAGACGCGCCGGTCCTGCGCGTCGTACACCGCGAGCGTCACCCCCGGTACGCCCGCGTCCGCCACGCTCTCCGCGACCATGGCATCCACCTTCGCGAAGGGATCCACGGTCCCGGCATCCAGCACGCCCGCGTCCGGCGGCGTCGGGTGGTCGTCCGGGGAAGAGGACGCTTCTCCACACGCGGTCAGGGTGAGGGCCAGCAGCAGCAACGCTCGGATGTTCAGCACCAGGGGCCTCCAGGAGATGGAGTCCCCTTCAACCCGTGCTCCGCGAAAAGGTTTCGTCAGGGCGTCGGCGGCACGACCTTGTAGCCCCGCTGGAGCAGCGGTGAGAGCCGGTCGGTGAGGTCCCACGACTCCACGAAGCGTCCGTCGCGCAGCCGGTAGAGGGAGTCCCCGTGGAGCGTCACCGAGGGCGGCCTGCCGTCGTCGTCCACGGGGCCCTGGGCGTCGGTGCCCACCGCGCGCCAGCGCACCAGCACCCAGTCGTCCTCCGCGAGGACGTGGAGCAGCTCAAAGCGCAGGTCCGGGAAGAGCGCGAAGCCGGCCTGGGCCTGGGTGCGCACCACCTCCGGGCCCCGGAGCTGCGCGGGCGCGTCCTCCGAGCGGTCCACGTAGTCGGCCGCGACGTACTCCGGGATGCGGTCCAGGCGCTTCTGGTTGTAGACCTCCTCGGTGAACAGGCGCGCGCGCTCCTTGTTGTCCGCGCTCACCCGTTGGGCCCGCTCCGCCGGGGACACCGCCGCGCAGCCGGTCATCCCCAGGAGCCCCAGCACCACCCACCACGCACGTGTCCTCATGTCGCGCGCGAGTCTGCCGAGCCCGTGGGGGCGCCGTCAGCCGCCACGTCGTCGAAGCGTTCACCGCCGGGCGCCAGCCGTCCCAGCCCGATGGGGGCCGCGAGGCACGCGTCGGGAATGCCGAACGCGTCCACCAGCCCCACGGCGTCCGGCCGCAGCTCCGCGCACAGCTTCACGCGCTCCTTGCGGATGGCCTTCGCCTTGGGCGCCTCCAGCCAGCCGTGCTCCAGGAACCAGCCGCTGGCGGACTCCAGGCAGGAGAGGCCGAACAGGTCCGCCAGCCGCCCCAGCACCGGCTTGAGCGCTTCGTCCTTCACCGCCGCCACGCCCAGCAGGAACTGCTCCAACACGATGCGCTCCACGCTCGCGTGCGCCAGGGCCAGCAGGTGGGTCTGCACCTGGTTGAAGGCCTCGAACGCCTCCACGCCCGCGGTGAGCCGCTTGCGGATGCGCTTGGACACCGAGGAGAGGATCTCCTCCTCGCGGAACCTCAGCGCGCGCAGGTGGAAGTCGCTGTCGCGCAGGTGGTCGCTGTCGGTGCGCCGGCCCGCGATGGGGTTCCTGTCCGTCACCACCAGGGCCGCGCGGTCCACGATGAGCTTGAGCACCGCGAAGACGCGGTCGTCCTCGAAGCGCTGGCGGTAGCCCGTGAGCAGGCCCTTGGCCACCAGCTGCATGAGGACGGTGTTGTCCCCTTCGAAGGTGGTGAACACGTCGGTGTCCGCCTTGAGGGACGGCAGCCGGTTCGCGGTGAGGTAGCCCTGGCCGCCGCACGCCTCGCGCGACTCCTGCACCGTGGCGGTGGCGTTCCATGACGCGTAGGCCTTGAGGCCCGCGGCCAGCGCCTCCACTTCGCGCGCGTCGTCCTCCGTGCGGTGGACGTAGCGGTCCACCAGGTGCTCCAGCGCGAAGTCCAGCGCGTACGCCTTGGCGACCAGCGGCAGCAGGCGCAGTTGGTGCGACTGGTGGTCCAGCAGGCGCACCTCGCGAGAACCGGTGGGACCGAACTGGCGGCGCAGGTCGCCGTAGCGCACGGCGATGGTCAGCGCGCTCTTGGCCGCGCTTAAGGAAGCGCACGCCACGCTCACCCGACCCGCCACGAGCGCGCCCAGCATGGTGAAGAAGCGCTTGGAGTCGCCGGTGATGGAGCTGGTGTATTCGCCGGCCTCCGTCACCTGGCCGTAGCGGTCCAACAGGTTCTCGCGTGGCACGCGCACGTTCGTGAACCACAGCCGGCCGTTGTCCACGCCGTTGAGGCCCATCTTCTCGCCGCAGTCCTCGATGCGGATGCCCTTGAGCACCTTGCCGTGCGTGTCGCGCAGCGGAACGAGCAGCGCGTGCACGCCCAGCCGCTCACCGTCCACCTCCAGTTGCGCGAACACGGTGGCCATGCGCGCGTGCCGGGCGGCGTTGCCAATCCATTCCTTGCGAGCGGTCTCCGACGGCGTGTCGATGACGAACTCGCGCGTGTCCGCGTCGTAGCGGGCCACCGTCTCGCAGTCGCGCACGTTGGAGCCGTGGCCCAGCTCGCTCATCGCGAAGCAGCCGGGCAGCTCCAGGGTCGCGACCTGCGGCAGGTACTGCTGGTGGTGCCGCTTCGTGCCCAGGAACAGGATGCTGGAGCCGAACAGGCCGAAGTGGACGCCCGCCTTGATGACGAGGCTCAAGTCGAAGAAGGCCATCGTCTCGAAGGCGGCGATGAACGCGCCCAGGTCCGCGCCGCCCTCGCGCCCCTTGGGGAAGGCGAGCTGGCCCAGCCCGTCGTTGGCCAGGTGCTTGAGCCAGTCGAACACCTGGTCGCGGTACGCGTCGGTGTCCAGCCCTTCCTTGTAGCGGAAGTCCGCGTCCTCCAACCAACCGCGCACCTGCTTGCGCACGTCGCGGTAGGTGCGCTCCAGCACGTCGGTCATCGCCGCGGGGTCGAAGGACGCCGTGTGCGAGCGCGCCTCGGCGTAGGGGGCGCGCGACGCGTGGGGCATCAGGGAGCGCACCGCCTCCTTGCCGTCCACGCCCAGCGTGGCCTCCAGCGCGTGCAGGGCCTGGGCGAGCTCCGCCACGGGCACGTCGAGCGGCGCCTCGCCGGCGAGCACCTGGGCCAACTGCACGCCCAGCTCCGCGAGGTTCTGCTGGTTGCTGGTGGCCAGCCGTTCGGCGGTGGCGCGGATGTGGTCGCGCACCAGGGACAGCTCGCGGGGCGAGGGCGGACGCAGCGGATCCACCCAGAGGGCCAGGACGCTGCTGGCCTTGAGGTTGAGCCAGGGCTGGGCGCGGGCGGCGGTGCCCAGGGCGCGAAGCTCCTCGGCCGTCAGCTCGCCGTCCGTCCAGGCGACGTAGAGCATGGGGATGAGGGGGGCGAGGCCCGACTGCGAGAGCAGCTCCCGGGCGGAGGGACGCGAGGTGGCATCGAGCATGAAATCTCTCCAGGCGAGGGAACGGGCGCAGTCTCGCCATGGTGGAAGGTGGCGGCAACGACGGAATGGGGTCCTGTTCACCTTGCGGCCGAGGAAACGGGCGGTGGACTGCCCTGGGGGCTTGTCCGTTCCTACGTTGCAGCCCATGAGCGAGCTCCAGGATGTGGAACTGCTGCCCCAGCCGGGGGCCCATGGGTTCGATGGGGACGGTACGAACCGCAAGCACGAGATGCAGGGACCGTTCGAGCTGCCGCCCGGTCCGGAGGGCTTCTCCTTCGCGCTCTACCAGTCCACGGGCGTGGGCCTGTCGCCGGGGCACCGGGTGCACCTGCTGGAGAACAGCGAGGTCTTCGACCGGATGTTGGAGGACATCCGCGCGGCGAAGCACAGCGTCCACATGCTCATCTACATCTGGCGGCCGTGTGAGCTGTCGGACCGTTTCGTGGAAGCGCTCACCGAGCGCTCGCGCGCGGGGGTGCAGTGCCGCGTGGTGGTGGATCCGGTGGGCAGCGAGGAGACCACCGGGGACAAGGACTTCGACCAGAAGGTGGAGAAGCGGCTCACCGACGCGGGCGTGGAGGTGCACTACTACCGGCTGCTCGCGGGCAAGGTGCTGGGCCGGCTGCTGGGGCGTTCACACCAGAAGATCGTCGTGGTGGACGGGCGCGTCGCGTACACGGGCGGCTTCGGCATCTGGAAGGTGTGGGAGGGCGACGGGCTGAAGGAGGACAACTGGCGCGACACGCACATCCGCGTGGAGGGCCCGGAGGTCCGGCGCTTCCAGGTCACCTTCGCCAAGCACTGGCAGGAGTCCGGCGGCGGGCTGCTGCCGCGCGAGGCGTTCCCGGAGTTGAAGGCGGACGGCGGCGGGTGCGCGGCGTTCATCGAAAGCTCCGGGCGGCTGGGCATCACGGAGGCGGAGCGGATGGTGCGGCTGGTGGTGGCCGCGGCGACGAAGCGGTTGTGGATCGCCAATGCGTACTTCACGCCGCCCAACGACATCCTGGAGCAGTTGGAGGTGAAGGTCCGGCAGGGCGTGGACGTGCGCGTGCTGGGGCCGGGGCCGCACCACGACGTGCCGGTGGTGCGCGCGTCACAGCGGTCCACCTACGAGCGGCTCTTGGCGGCGGGGGTGCGCATCTGGGAGTACCAGCCTGCGATGCTGCACTCGAAGACGATGCTCGTGGATGACTGGCTGTGCGTGGTGGGCTCCACGAACCTGGATGCGCTGTCGCTCAACAAGTTGAGCGAAGGGTCGTTGGTGTTCGAGGACAAGGAGATCGCCGCGAAGCTGGAGGGGTGCTGGGAGAAGGACGTCCGGCACTCGAAGGAGATCACGCTGCAGAACGGCGGGCGGACGAATCCATGGCGGAGGTTCGCGCGGCGGGCCACGCAGTTCGCGGGGCATGACCGGTAGGCGCTGCTACCGGTGGGAGGTGACGCCCTCCTGCCGGCAGTAGGGGAGCACGGGACAGGTGGAGCACTTCGGGCGGGAGCCGGTGCACACGTGTTTGCCGAAGGGGACGAGGAGCCGGTTGAGCTCCACCCAGTAGGGGCGGGGGAGCACGGCTTCGAGCGCGGCGAGCGTGCGCTCCGGTGTGCTGGCCTTCACGTAGCCCCAGCGGTTGGTGATGCGGTGGACGTGGATGTCCACGCTGATGACCTCGTGGCCGCACGCGATGCCCAGGGCCAGGTGCGCGCACTTGGGGCCCACGCCCTTGAAGGACTGGAGGATGGCCGCGTCTGCGGGGAGCTGGCCGTGGAATTCGTCGCGCGTGCGCACGGCGATGGCGTGGACTTGATACGCCTTGGCTTCGTGGAAGGTGACGGGCTGGATGAGCGCGTCGATGTCCTGGGGCGTGAGGCGGGCCAGGGCGTCCGGGGTGGGCGCGCGGCTCAAGAGGCGCAGGGACGCGGGCAGGCTGACTTCATCGAGCGTGCGGATGGAGAGGATGCACGCGATGAGCTGCTCGAAGAGGGAGCCGTGGCCCTTGGCGGCGAGTTCGAACATCGCGGCGTCAGCGAAGGAGCGCACCTCGTGGCGGATGCGGCGCAGGACCTCTTCGATGTCGAACGGGAGCTTGTCTGTCTGGGCACGGGGCGCGCGGCGTGGGGCTGTCGTGGGTTTGTCCGCCATGCGGGGCCTCCTGACCTGACAAGTTGGGTCGGGAGTACAAGACTCGCCGCGTTGCACTTGCTGCTCCCTTCATGGGAGAGGGAGCAGGCAGGTTCACTTCCTGGTGCGTGCTAACCCCCCGATGATGCCGATTCATCGTCCCTGCTGGAGAGGTGCTGTTTGCTGAAACCCCTTCACGTCCTGCTCCTGGTGTCGCTCGTGGCGGACGGCGGAAGCACCCCCATGCGTTCCGATGCCGGGCTGACGGACGCGGGCATCCAGTGGCCCACCGACCTGCATCCGCTCGCGACCCTGGAGGGCCCGGCGGTCCTGGCGGCGCATGCTGTGCTTCAACGCGTGCTGGCCAACTTTCCCAAACAGGATGCTGGCGCGTGCGAGTCGTCTGCTCGCTCGCTGGATGTGGTGGTGGGGCAGGAGGGCGGGGTCTATTTCGTTCGCGTCGACCGACGTATCGACCGATGTGGATGGCCCGTGGGCAGCAGCCTGGAGTTCGACTGGTTCGAGCTGTACGCGGTGTCACCCGAGGGGAAGATCCTCGCGCGACGTGCTTTCATGCCCTAGTCCGTTGGCTCTCGACCTCTTGGGGCTGGCGGTGCGTTGCCGCGCTTGTCTGACACATCGGTTCTGAGTGCGGAGCGCTTCGGGAGCTGACAGCAGGAGCAGCCATCATGCCGGACCTGGACAACAAGATATGCCGTGGATGCCCCTACCACCCCAGCGAGGGGCGGGTTCCTCCTCCCCGAGATGGTCGGGCCCACGTTCCGCTGAGCGCTGAAATCAACGGCTCGGAGACGCTGCTGCTGTTGCAAGCACCAGGCATCAATGAGTGGAGCGACGGTAAGCCGCTGTCGTCGGGGGAAAACAACTCCGCGAGCCAGAGGTTCAATGCCGCGTTGGCCAAGGCCGGGAAGACGCGTGAGGAGTTCGACATCGCGGAGGCGGTTAACTGCTACCCCGGCCAGGACGAAAGAGGGCGTGACTTGCCGCCGCTGAGCCCCGTCGTTAAGGCGTGCAGCCGGTGGCTCGCCGAACTCATTAAGGAGAAGCAGTACAAAACGGTCGTGCTCTTCGGCAATGTCGCAGCGCAGGCGCTGGCGCTGGCTTGGTTTTCCGACCCGACTGTCGCGCGGTCGATCACGCGCATCGTGAAGAATCGCTACATCAACCTTGTGAGCGTCAAGTCGATCGCCAAGGCCCTGACGGAGCCGGAGCCGGAGCCGGAGCCGGAGCCGGAATAGTTCGGGAGCGTATCGCTCAGGCACCCTTGGTGAGGTCGAGCGCGTACCAGCGGTCACAGCCGAAGTGCCCGGTGCGGCCCATGGGGGCGCAGAGGGTTTCGAAGCCGAGGCGCTGGTAGAGCTTCTGGGCCTGCGCCATGCCGGCCAGCGTCTCCAGGTAGCACTGGCGATAGCCGGCGCTGCGCGCGAACTCCAGACAGTGTCTCAACAAGCGCTCGCCCACGCCGTGGCCCCGGGCCTGCGGCAGGAAGTACATCTTGCGCAGTTCGCAGACGTCCGGCGCACCCCCGTCCAGCGGCGCGATGCCTCCGCCTCCCACCACCCGACCCTCATGTTCGACGACGAAATAGGCGTGCCGGGGCCGGGTGTAGGCCGCGCTCATCGCGTCCACTTCGGGGTCGTGGATGGCGAAGCCTGGGCCGTCCGCTCCGAACTCCGGCATCACTGCTCGGATGACCGCCGCCACCGCCGCGTCATCCCGGGCCTCGATGGGCCGCAACGTCAGATCCGTGCTCATGACCTCCACGGTCCCATGAGTCGTTCCCGGCGGCCAGCGTCGGGTGTGCACGTGTGCAGCGATCTGCACAGGTGCCACCCGCCTACCGCACCCCGGTGGATTTCAATCCCGCGCCCTTCCAGGGCATTCTGCGTGGCACGTCCGTTGTAGAGGGGGAAGTTCCATGTACTGCCCTGCCTGTCGTCAGGAGCGCCTGGGAAGTGCCCGCCAGTGCGTTCTCTGCGGCACCCATCTGTCCGCCCGAGCCCGGTCCGCCATCGAGGCCGAACTCGCGCACGTCCACTTCCTCCTGGACGAGGTGCCGCGCTGGGATGCCTCCGACGTGCCACCCCACGTGCGCCGCCTGCTCACCGAGCGCTACGAGCGACAGGCTCGCGTCCTCCTCTCTGTCCTCACCGAGACGCCCGCTGAGTCGCTGACGTCCGCACCGGATGTGGAGGCGGTCCGGAGCGAGGCCGTCACCCCGAGGATGGGGGAGGGTGCCTTTGCCGTCGGTCCCGTGGCGTTCGTTGCGTCCAAGGGCCCGGAGGTTGACGCCTCCGTGGCGGTCACTGCTTCGGATGAGCACGTCGCCGGAGAGAACGTCTCCGCTACTGCTTCCGAGGCGCACGTCGCGCACGGCATGTCCGTGGAGGCCAACGTCGTCGCGGATGCCGCTCACGCCTCCGTCGATGCATCGGGTGTCGCCGCTCACGCTCTCATTGACGCAGCCGCTGCTCACACGCCCGCCGACGTTGCCGCTGCTCACGCCCTCACCGACGCAGCCGCCTCTGCCTCTTCCGACGCATCCGCCTCCGCCGCCCATACCGACGCGGCCAACTCCGCGGCGCACGCCCTCCCGAACACGGGGGCAACACCCGCCGCGGGTTCCTCCGCCGTTCACTTCTCCCAGCTTGATGTCTCCGCATCCCTGGGAGTCGCCACCCCGGTCTCCGGCCTTCCGCATGTCGCGAAGCCCGGCCCCACGACGGGCGCACCCGGTCCGAACGCAGTCCGCCCGCCCGTGGGCGCCAACGCCCGGCCGATGAACGCGGCCCGCGCTCCTGCGTCCCGCCCGCTGCCTCCGAACCCGGGCGAGCCGTTCATGGATCCGCCCGCGCCGCGCAGCCGCACCGCGCGCCTCGTCGAGGAGACGTCGGCGTGGAGCCGCGTCTGGCGGCCGTTCCTCTACGAAAGCATCGCGTGGTTCATCGGCGCGTTCCTCATCCTCTCCGGCACGCTCTATTTCGTCTTCGAGTCCTGGGCCGGGATGACGTCCGTCACCCGCTCGCTCACCGTCTTCGTGATGACCGTGGGCTACTCCGTTGGCTTCTCCGTGTGGGGCGGCTTCCTCGCCCGCCGCGAATCGCTGCGCAAGCCGGGCCACATCCTCGGCCTCATCGGTTCCGCCGTGGCCCCGCTGGGCGGCGTCGCGCTGGGGCCCATGGGGTTTGGTGAATCCCTCCAACTCGACGGCGTGCACCCCGTGCTGCTCGTGCCGCTGCTCTTCGTCTGGGCCGGCGTCGCCGCGTTCCTCGCGCGCAAACCCGCCGAGTCCTTCGACGCCCCTTCGCGTCCGTTCATCCAGGTGGGCCTCGTCGGCGCCACGCTCATCATGGGCCTTGCGCCCCTGGCCGCGCGGATCGGCGCTCCGGCGGTGTGGCTCAACGCCCTGCCGTGCCTCCTCTTCTTCCTGCTGTCTCGCAAGACCGTCACCCCGCAGCGCAAGGGAGATGCGCTCGCGTTCGCCCTCACCGCGCCCCTGTACCTCACGGCGCTGTTCGCCATCCGGTTGCACCTGGCCCTGGCCACCGCGGGCGCGCCCGTTCCCGCCGGCACCTACGCACCCTTCGTCGCCTTCCTGCTCGCCACCTGTCTGCGCTTCCGCACGCTCGAAGCCGAGCGTTCCGCCGACTCGCTGGCGGTCGGCACCGTGGCGCTCCAGGTGGCCTGCCTCGCGGCCGCCATCAGCGGCACCCAGCCGGCCCTCTTCCTCACCGCCGCCATCTTCACCGGCACGCTGGTGTCCCTGTCGCGCGGCACCGTGGCCCGCCTGAAGTGGCTCTACCCGGCGTACTTCGGCGCCTACCTCTCCTATGCGTCCAGCGTGCAGCTCATTCCGCACGCGGCCACGCTCCTGCTCAACGCCCTCAAGGCGCGCCTGGGCTACCCGCCCTCGGAGGTGCTGCCCTTCCAGTACGGCGCGCTGACCGCGATTCCCTTCGTGCTCGCGGGGCTGGTGCTCGCCTACCGCGTCCAGCGTCGCGGCGAGCGCACCGGTGACGCGCGCGACCTGGGCCTCGCGGATGTGCTGCTGCGCGCCACCACCTGGGCCGCGCCGGCGTTCGCGCTCTACGGACACCTGGGCACCGACGCGCGCCCGGCCTTCTTCGCCACGCTCGCCCTGGGCGTGCTGTCCCTGGGCGCGGGCCTGCTCTTCAAGCGCTTCCCGTTGACCGCGGTGGGCTCGGTGCTCCTCGCCCTGCTGCCGTTCTCCGGTGTCATCGCCTTCGGGCCGGGGCCCGCGACGGTCGTGGCCGGCGCGCTGGCGCTGGGGCTCGCGCTCCTCGTGTGGCGCCTGGAGGATGCGCGCACGCAGCGCTTCCTGGGCACGGTGGTCGGTGTCCTCGCGACGTGCGGATTCGCCATCGGGGTGGGGTCGTCTCCCGTCACCGCCCCTGTCGTGGGCATGGCGCTGGGCAGCGCGGGCGTGCTGCTGGCCGCGTACCGGCTGCGCCACGAAGGCTACCTGGCCTTCGGTGCCTTCCTCGCGGTGGCCCTCCTGCCGAAGCTCGGCTCCGTCCACTCCACGCAGGCGGTGCTCGCGGCGATGGTGGGCGGTTCGCTGGTGCTCGCGCTCCTGGGCGAGCGCGGCGGCCTGCTCAAGCGCCTGGGCGTGCCGGCCCTCCTGTACGCGGGGAGCGCCGTGCTGTGGGGGTTGATGAGCCAGCAGCCCTTCCTGGGGCCCGTGCTCCTCACCGCCGCCGCGACGATGGCGGTGGCTTCGCGCAGCTTCCCGGACGCGCGGCCGTTCGCGGTCGTGCTCGTGGGCATCTCGCTGCTGCCGGACCTGTCCTTCTATTCGGCGTGGGGCCTGCCGCCGGCCGTGTCGCTGGTCCTGCTCATCGCGGCGTCGCTCCTGGCCTCCGTGGTGGCCGCGCGCAAGGGCCGCAGCGCGAGCACCGTCACCGCAGGCATCCTCGCGCTCCTCCTGCCGCTGGTGCCGGCGGAGATGGCGGGCCCGGGCCAGCAGACCCTGTTCCTGCTGGGCGCGGCGCTGGCGGCGCTGCTCACCACGCGCGCGCTGCCTCCCACGCTGGGCCTGCTGATGGCCACCATCGAGGCGGGCGTCGCGCTGTACACGGCCGGTCCGCTGGCGCTCTTGGGGCTGGCCACGTTCCTCAGCGTCCTGGCCCTGCTGGACGACGTGCCCGCCGTGCGGCGCATCGCCACGGGCGGCGAGTCCTTCTCCCTGGTCTCCACGCTGGCCGCGATGGTGGTGCTGGGGGCCTCCACGGTGTGCTGGAACGGCCATGCACTGGCCCGGCTTCCCCACGCCACGCTCTTCGCGCTCATGGGGCCGGCGCTGCTTCCCCTGCTGTGGACGCGCACGCTGCGCCAGCCCTTCGCCGCGGCGCTCATGGTGCCCTACGGCATGCTGTCCATCGCGGCCGTGATGCATCCCCCCGCGTGGGTCGCGCTGCTGCCGCTCTATCCGCTGCTGCTCGTGCGCGTCGTGGAGCACGTGCCGTCCGCGGCCTCGTGGCTCCTGCGCTCGCATGACGAAGCCCCGCGCCAGTCGATGTCGAAGTGGATGCAACTGGCGGTCGCGGGCCTGGGCGCGCTGTCGCTGCTGGTGCCGGACGTGGGCCAGCGCACGGCCCTGGTCTCCGCGCTCGCGCTGGTGCTGCTGCCGGGTCCCCGGCCGTCGCTCCGCGTGGGCGTCGCCTCCGTGCTCCTGATGTTCATTCCGGAGGCTCGGCCCTTCGCCACCGTCCTTCTCCTGGCTCTCGCCCTGGCGTCGCACCACGTGCCGGACGCGCTGGCGGCCTTCTTCCGGGGCCCGCGCGATGAAGCGCTGCGCCCCACCGCCGTGGGCGGGGCCCTGTGCGTGACGCTGATCTCCGTCCTCACCGCGCCGACACCCGGTGCGCTCGCGGTGCTGGGCGGCGTGCTGCTGGCGGCGGCCTTCCTGTTGTCCCAGCGGTGGCTGCTCACCGCGGCGGTGGGCGCGTTCGCGCTCGCGCCGCTGGGTCAGACGGCCTCGTTCGCGGTGGGCGAGTGGCGTCCGGAGGCGGGCCTGCTCGTGGCGGGCGTGGCGCTGGTCGCCGCCGTGCTGTCCGCCTTGTGCCAGTCCGGCGCCGTGCAGCGCGCGCTGACGAACGCCGCGGCGCGCCTGTCGCCGGGCATCGAGGGCACGTGGAGCGAGCCCCTGTGGGTGGGCGGCGCTGGCGTGGCGGCCCTGCTGGTGGGCTTGCGGCTGATGGACGCGGGGCCGGGGGCGTTGCCCCTGTCGGTGGCGCTGGTGGCGGGGCTTACGTCGCTGGTGCTGATGGTGACGCGCGAGCGCCTGATGATGAACGGGGCCACGGCGCTGCTGGGCGCGGTGCTGGTCGCCGCGGTGCCGCCGCTGTGGACGCCCGCGGTGCTGGCCGGAGTGGGGCTGGTGCTGGCGCTGGTGGGCTTCGGGCTGGATGTCCGCGGCGTGGCGGTGGGCTCGGCGCTGCATCACGGTGGCGCGGTGCTGGCGCTCCTGTCGCTGGGCAGCCTGCGGAGCCTGAAGCACCCGGGCATGCCGCTGTGCGTGCTCTTCGGCCTGGCCACCGCGTGGACGGTGGTGGCGCGCCGCCGTGAGCGCGAGTGGGTGGGCTGGTCCGCGTCCCTCTTCGCCGTGCACGCCTTCATCGTGCACTTCGGCGCGGTGTACTCCACCGGCCGGGGCGCGGAGTTCATCTTCCCGTACTTCGGCGCGGCGACCGCGCTGCTCGCCACGCTGGTGCTGTCGGTGGCGGGCACGAAGGTGCGCGGTCGCATGGGCCGTGCCTTCGCGGGCCTCGCGCTGGCGGAGGTGCTGCTGGGCGTGCTGACGGTGCGCGGCCCGGACGGTGCGTCGCGCGAGGCGTGGGTGGCGTGCGGCGGGCTGGTCATCCTGCTCTTCGCCCTGGTGCGCCGCGCGGCGAAGGACGAGGACGAAGCCGCCGCGTGGATGGCGCAGGCGCTGGTGGCGACGGGCTACCTCTGCGTGCGGGTGCTGGGCGTGAACGCGAGCCTCGGCTCGGCGGACAGTCTGGCGTCGCTCATCGGGGGCGCGGTCTTCATCGGCCTGTACCTGTTCGTGCGGCGCGAGGGCGCGGGCCTCAAGGCCTTCCGCCGTCCGGCCATCGCGGGCGCGTGGTGGTTCCCGCTGGCGGGCCTGCTGTCGCTGCCGTGGGGCCAGCCCTTCGTGGCGGTGGCGCTGCTCGTGGGCTACGCGGCGCACTTCGCGGCGCTCGCCTCGGCCTCGAAGGAGAAGGGGCCCGCGTCGCTGATGTCCGTCGCGGCCTTCAACCTGGCGCTGTTCTTCGTGTGGCTGGGCACCGGCGCCGGCGAGCCGCAGCACTACGCCATCCCCGCGGGCCTGTCCGTGCTGGCGCTGTTGCGCGTGTTCCGGGGCGGGCTGTCGCAGGATGCCTACGCGCAGCTGCGCGCCGTGGCGGTGACGTGCATCTACGTGGCGGGGGCGTGGAAGCCGCTGTTGTTCAACGACGGCGAGGCGATGATCCTGTGCGTCTTCCTCTGCCTCGTGGGCGTGGGCGCGGGCATCGCGCTGCGGATCCGCTCCTACGTGTACCTGGGCTCGGGGTTCCTGGTGACGGCGGTGGCCGCCAACCTGGTGCGCTTCGGCATGCGCGACCACCGCGTGGGCGCCGCGTTCCTGTCGCTGCTGGGCCTGCTGGTGGTGGGTTTCATGGTGGTGCTCAGCGCCCACCGCGCTGCCCTGCTCCAGAGGTACGCCCGGGTGCGAGACCTGCTCGCGACCTGGGAGGGATGATCGCTGTTTGACGTACAACGATTCCGGGGTTGAATGCGGCCGCGTTCACCCCCGGAGGACTTGTTGCTGCTGCGCCGTTCGTCGCTCGTCATCCTGATGTCGCTGGGCTGCCTGGTGGGTTGCGCGCACGTCCCGGACGTCGCCTCCCACAGTGTGTTGGAGCTGCACCCCGCCGAGTTCCCCAAGGCTCACGCCGCGCCACCGAGGGTCGCCGCGGTGGGCGCCGAGGGCGCACTGGGCGTGAAGGCGGAAGCGCCCCCTCCGCTGGAGTTCGTGACGCCGGAGGGCCGTGACGCGCTGGCGTCGCTGATGGCGGCGGACCCCGGGGAGTTGCCAGAGGAGGCGGGCGTCATCGCGGCGGCGCTGGAGGCCGCGGCGCTCTTCACGGGGCCCACGCGGGGCCCGGGCGGATTCTGGGACGAGCTGTTGCCTCCGCCGTCGAAGCAGGCCCGGGGCATCGTGGCGAGAGCGGCGCAGTTGGTGGGCGCGCGGCGGTTGGACAGGTCCGTGCCCAACGACTGTTCGGGGCTGGTGCGGCTGGCGTACCTGCAGGCGGGCATCGACCTGGTCGCGCACGGATTCCTCGCGGGGGAGAACGCCGTCACGGGCATCTTCCGGCGGGCGCAGGCGGCGGGCGCGGTGCACCGGTTGAATCCGAGGCCGGGCGACCTGGCGTTCTTCAAGGAGACGTACGACCGCAACCGCGACGGCAAGCGCAACGACGGGATGACGCACATCGCGGTGGTCGAGCGCGTGGACGCGGACGGCACCGTGACGTTCATCCACCGGGGTGGCAAGGGCGTGGCGCGCAGCCACATGAACCTGGCGTTCCCGACGGTGCACCGGCAGGCGAAGGGTGCGTTGCTCAACGACTTCATCCGACCGGCGAGCAAGGGGCTTCGCGCCTACCTCGCGGGGGAGTTGTTCGTCGCGTTCGCCTCGCCTGGAGGTTTGTAGTCTCACCGCAGTCGCAAGGACATACGGCGGGCCCGTTTGAATCCGGGCGCGGGTGTGGCGTCATCCCGCGCATGAGATTGCCCCTGCTGCTGGGAACCTTGCTGCTCTCTTCGGGATGTATCGTCGCGAGCTCCCGTCCGTCGCGTCCTCCGCCGCGCCCCGCGCCGCCGCCGCGTCCGGTGGCGATGAACTACGACGAGGCGGTGCGGCGGGGGTTCGAGCAGTGCCGCTCGCGCGGGTATCGGTGTGAGTTGCAGGAGGCGCACCTCACCGGCAACAACGTGTGGAAGGTGAAGCTGCGCGCGTACGCGCAGGGGGCGAAGGGGCACCTGCACCTGGACTACGACGCGTACACGCGCAACCTGCTCAAGGTGAACGAGAAGGTGAAGGGCAAGGGCGGCGGTCGCGACGACGACTGGGATGACGACGACGACCACGGGCATGGGCGGGGCAAGAAGAAGGGCCACGCGCACCGGGACGACTGAAGCGTGTCAGCGCTTCAGCGCGAGGCCGCGGGTGGGGCTTCGCGCAGCAGGGCCTCGGTGTGCTCGAGTAGCTCCGGCCCACCGGGGGCGTGGTGGCCGGGCACGATGACGCGCGCGTCGGGGTAGTGCGCGCGTGCGCGCTGGAGGCTCGCGGGCCAGGCGGTGGTGTCCGCGTCCTCCAGGTTGCCCAGGTCCTTCGCCGCCGCGTCCTTGATGAAGCAGCCTCCGTAGAGGATGCCCGAGGCCGGGTGGAAGACGATGAGGTTGTCGGGCGTGTGGCCGGCACCCGGGAAGAACACCGACAGCGGCCCCAAGTCCTGCGCATCCGACACGCGCGAGGTGGGGACAGGGTTGCCCTGCGCGGCAGCGCGGCGGGCGGTGTCCTCACGTGCGTGGACGGCGATGTGCTGCGCTTCCAGGGTGGGGATGCCACCGGTCCGGTCCATGTGGAAGTGCGTCACCACCGCGGCGCGCACCGGGTGGTGCAGTGAGTCCCGGGCCCAGGTGATGAGGGCTTCGGCCTGACGCGGATTCCAGCCTGTATCGACGAGGATGGACGCGTCGCCGTCCTCCACGATGAGGCCATTGGCGGGCGTGCCGCCCCATTCCTTGCTGGCGTTCGTCTCGTGCATCCACACGCCGGGCGCGATGCGGCGGATGCGCACGTCCTCCGCGAGCACGACTTCGTCCTGGGGTGAAGAGGGCGCGGAGGGGGTGGTGGCGCAGGCGGTGAGGAGGAGCAGGAGGGCGCAGGTTCGCAGTGAGGTCATGGGGCTCCAGGAGGAAGCGGGTGGCTGGGCGCGCGGATGCAAGGCGTGTGCGCGCGGATCCGTCACGACGTGACCTGAAAACCTGGGGGATGGCGAGGGTGCAGGGACACGCAAGTGCGGCCCATGGGCCACGACGGGCAGTCACTCAGGGCTGCGAGCGCTTCCCGGAACGGCCTGCACTTCAAGGCTCTCCACATCGCTCGGTCCCAGCGCGTGGAGCGTTTCCACGAACCGTTCGGTGGCGATGATCAGCGTCACGGCATCTTCCAACCGGAAGATGTCCAGGTCGGCGGGAAGGGAGTCCGCGTCCAGCCACCGCTTGGAGGGCATCCGGAATCCCTGCCGCCCGCATGTTGGACAGGGCGGTGGTCTTCCCACGGGAAGACAGGCTTCGTGCAGGCGGCCTCTGGGGAGCAACTGGAGTTCGTGGAGCTGTTCCGCGTCCTGCGTCGGGAACGAGAGTTCCGCCAGCACGGGGATGAGTCCTCTCAGCGCGCCGGCCCGGAAGGACGTCAGGGCATCCTCGCGCAGGAAGATCTCCCAGGAGGGAAAGACGGTGATGGGGCCGAACCGTCCCTGTGCGTTGCCACGCAACGCACCAAAGGTGCAGCCGGGCTGAAGCAGAGCACCCGGAGGGAGCAGGGGGCGGACCTGCTCCGCGAGCCGAGTGTATTCCGCGTAGGGCTCCAGTCGTGGCTCCGCGAAGGACTTCTGTTCCGGGAGGCGGGAGAGATCCACGGCGGGATAGGACAGCACGCCACTCCATTCCGCGTGACAGGTCGGGCACGCCACTCCGGGCAGGCCCCACCGCCGCTTCGCGCGAAACTCGCCGGTCCAGCGGGTGGCGTCCGTGGGTTCTCGAAGCTCGAAGTAGCGCATTCAGTCCCTGGGAACCGGTGTGAGGTCGAACCGCTGCCAATACGTCAGGGTGTATCCGGCGAGGGCGAACTTCTGGATGAGTGCGCCCGCGTGCTCGAAGTGCTCGTGCTTCTGCGCTTCACCCAAGGTGTGCTCGATGAAGGCACGCCATTCGGCGTTCCAGGGACCTCCATTCTTCCCCCGGTGGATGCGGCCGTGGATCTCCGCGTCGATGGCAATCACGTAGTCATGCACGTTGATTCCCTTTCGCGCGAAGTAGCCCTGCAGGGCCTGGGGGAAGATGTGATGCCGCTCCTTTGGCCGGCGCTCCCACTCCTCGTAGGCCCGTTGTCGTTGGAGTTCGCTGGGCAGCTTTTCGCGTGGGTGCCAGCGGAACACCATGACGGGCAACGCATCGCCTGGAAGCCCCTGGGCGCTCCCCCACGTTCTCTGGGCACCACCCCCGGGCGCGATGAATACCGGAGGCGTGGGGCCCGCGAACGTTCGGGCGATCCGACCTGGTGCCAGGTCTTCGCAGCGATAGAGCGCACATCCCGTGTCGGAGCAGACGTGAGAAAGGCACTGGTCCTCTCCGCTATCATCGCATTCGTGGGAGTCCTCCGAGGCGCTCTCCCACGTGCTCACGGGAGAGACGCCAGGCTGGGATGCCACCGACGCCGCACAACCCAGCCAGCATCCACACAGGAGGAGAAATACCCAGCGCATGTTGTTCTCGGAGGTGGCTGGCGCCGAGGACTACGGCGCCGCCTGCGTCTTCTTCTTCAGCTCTTCGAGCGCCCTGCTGAACGCCTGCGGATTGCACGCACGCGTCCCGGCGGCGGGCTTCTCACGGGCCGCTTCCGCCACGCGCGCCAGCGTGGGCAGCGCGGAGGGGTCGCCCAGGGTCGCGAGTTTGGACGCCGCCTTCGTGCGCACGCCGCAATCCGTGGAGTCGAGCGACGACGTGTAGAGCCCCACCAGGTCCAGGCCCTCCGTGTCCTGCACCGACTCCAGGTAGCGCAACCCGCCCCATTGCTTCATCGACGGCTTGCCGCGCGCCAGGGCCTCGAAGTGCGAACGCACCGTGGCCTTCGGCAGGGTCTCCAACACCCTGCGCACGGAGCGGTCCTGCTCGCCGTTTCCGAAGTCCTCCGCCAGCCCGTCCAGGAGCCCCATCTCCAGGCCCGCCCGGCCTTGCTTGTCCAGGCTCAGCAACAGGACGTGCTCCTTGTCGTGCGTCCCCTGTGCATGATTCGCGGCAGCGCGCAGCCGCGTCGTCGCCGCGCCCTTCGGCACATCCGGGCCCTCCAGGACCTGGAGCGCCTCCGCCGGCTGGCCGTCCTTCAGCAACCCATGCGCCCGCACCAGCGGATCACTCGCGTGCACCGACCACGCGACGCCCACTCCCATCAGCACCAACGCCGCCACCCCTGCGCCCAGCACGCGCGGGCGCTGGCGCAGCATCGCCACACCCTCGCGCACCTTCGTGCCCAGGCCGCTCAGCGCTTCCATCGGTGAGCGCTTCGGACCGGCGTCCTTGATGCCCAGCGCCGCGCCGAACGGTGAACCCTCCGCCGCGCGGGTGAGGCGGTAGAGCTGGATCTTCTCCTGTCGGCCGGGAAGGGGAATGGTGCCGCACGGTTCGGCGGCCGCTTCGGCGCGGTTGCGCACCATGTTCACGGCTTCGGTGAAGGTCACTTCTCCGGCGGCGGCCACGTGCTCCACCGCCTTCACGACCTCCATCGGCTCGCCGAGCACCGCGTCGTTCGTCACCAGCACTTCGCCCGCATGCAGGCACACGCGCACGTGGAGCTGCTCATCGGGCGGCACCGTCTGGTTGTGACGCCAGAGCGCCTGCTGCATCGCCATGCCGCAACGGATGGACGACGAGGGCGCCCGGAACACCGCGAGCAATGCATCGCCGCGCTTCTGCACCAGCTTCCCGTCGTGCTCGCGCACGATGGGCAACAGCAGCCGGTCATGCGTGTCCAGCATCCGCGCGTTCTCCTCGTGCGTCTGCCGGCTCATGCGCTCGGTGAAGCCCTGGATGTCGGTGAGCAGCACCGTCACGTTCTGCGGCTTCACCACCGCCGCGCCGCCCGTCGTCGCTCCCAGCCCACCCGTGAGCCGGGGAGCCGTCCCGAACGCCGCCGTGCCCGTGCGAGGCACCGCCGGGGGCGCCGTCACCGCCGGAGAAGCCACCACCGGCTCCGTCGCCCCGAAGGCCGACGTGCCTGACCCGGGCCCGGCCGGCTCCGCGCTCACGCCGAAGGCCGACGTGCCGGAGGGCTCGTTGCGCACCTCGGAGCCTGCGAAGGCCGCCGTGCCGTTGGAGGGCGTCATGCCCGCGTGGACGATGGGCGTGCCCTGGCTCGGCGTGAACGCCACCAGCGCGGCATGGGCCACCCCCAGCGCATCCGCCAGCTCGTGCGCCGACTGGAGCCTCTTTGCCGGGTCCTTGTCCAGCAGCCGCATCACCAGCGCCAGCAACCCCACGTAGCGCGACAACTGCGGCGCCGCACGGTCCAGGGGCAGTGGCGCGCCCGAGGCGTGCTGCGCCAGGAAGTGGCGCGGCGACGGCCCGTCGAACGGCAGGCGTCCGGAGAGCACGCGGTAGGCCAGCACGCCGAAGGAGTACAGGTCGCTGCGCGTGTCCACCTTCGCGCCCACGGCCTGCTCCGGGGACAGGTATTCCGGCGTGCCCAGCACCACGCCCACCTGGCTGAGCGCGCTGTTGGCATCCGGCTCCACCAGCCGCGCGATGCCGAAGTCCAACAGGCGCGCCTGCTCACCGCGCACGCTGGGCGAGATGAAGACGTTCTCCGGCTTCAGGTCGCGGTGGATGATCCCCTTGTCGTGGATCGCCGCGAGCCCTTCCGCCAGCTGCTGGAGCAGGGCCAGCGCCCGGGGCGCCAGCAGCGGGCCCTGCTGGAGCGCGTCGTGCAGGCTCTGGCCCTCCACGAACTCCATCACCAGGCAGGCGGCGTCGCCGGACTGCCCGAAGTCCACGATGCGCACCACCGACGGGTGCTCCACGGCGGAGAGCAGGCGGGCTTCGCGCTTGAAGCGCTCGGCCATGCCGGGCTGGGCGTGCAGATCGTGGTGCAGGACCTTGATGGCGACCTTGCGGCCCAGGGACACCTGCTCGCCCAGGTACACCTCACCCATGCCCCCGGAACCCAGGGGTCCGAGGACCCGGAAACGACCATCGAGGACCAGGGCGTCGGGGACCAGCACGGCGCGGCATCTTGCACGGCTTCCCCCTGGCGCGCATGACGTTCCTCGCCAGCAGAATCTCCAGGGGAATCACCTGGGTATCCGTTGCCCCTCCGCCTGCCGAACGAGCGGGGGTTTGTCCAAAATTTCGAGGGCTTAGGGGTCATGGTAGCCTCTCCCCCCTCCGAAGATGGCCACCGATAGCGAGTCCCCCAAGTCCGCCGCCCCCCAGTCGGGCGCCGCCCCCGAGCTTCGCCTGTTGGATCGGCGCGCGTTCGTGGGCTTTCCGGCATTGGAGGTGCAGCCCGGCCTGCGCATCTCCGACTTCGCGCTCCAGATTCCGGATGTCAGCTTCCCGTTCAACGTCAGCGCGGGCGCCACGCGCTACCAGCGCAAGAAGCTGCTCTTCGGCTTCCTGGAGCTGTCCGTCGACGCGGACCTCATCACGCGCAAGGTGGCGGAGCTGGCCGGACGGCTGGCCGGCGTCGAAGAGCTGCGCCTGCACTTCCGCCCCGGCTACCTGGAGGGCCAGGGCCGTCTGCCCGCGCCGGAGCGCACGCCGTTCACGTTCAAGGTCGCCTTCGACGCGGACGGGGACCGGCTCGCCGTCTACATCTACGACGTGCGCCTGTATGGCTTCTCCGCCACGCCGTCGGTGCAGCTGCCGGGGCTGTTGTCCACGGCGGTAGGCGCGCTGGCGCTCCTGCCGGAGGTGGAGGTGCGCGGCGCCACCGGCTTCTCCACCCGCGTGCTGCCCGCCCTGTGCGAGCGCGCCGCGATGAGCCGGGGCTACAAGGTCCCCACGCTCGACACCGCGCGCCTGTCCGCCGCGGAGGTCTCCAGCACCGGCCTGCGGCTGCGCTTCGCCGCCGGTGGACTGCCCCCGCCCGCCGCGCCGGACGAGGAGCTGATGCTGGCGCTCGAGGGTGCTCGGGCCTTCGCGGACGCGGAAGGGCTCGTCGCGCAGGGGCGGCTCGCGGAGGCCCGGCAGGCGTACCTCCAGGCCGGGGACGCGCAGGACGCGCACCCGTTCGCGGCGGAGCGACTGCTGGCGTTGCTGGTCGCGGATCCGCAGGCGCACGACCTGGCGCTGGACGTGGCGGCCACGCTGTCGCGCCGTCGCGACCGCAGTCCCGCGGCGCTGTGGGGCGAGGCCGTGGTGCGCGAGCGTCGGGGCGAGGGTGCCCGCGCGGCGGAGCGCTACCTGGCGCTGTGCGCGCTGGCCCGTCGCACGTCGGAAGAGGCCGCCGCGTTCTTCGCCGCCGAGGCCGCGGCCCGTTCGTCTCGCGACACCGCGCCCCAGGTGGCGGTGAAGGCGCTGCATGAGCTGCTGGGCCTCAAGCCGGATCACCTGCCGTCGCTGAAGGCCCTGGCGCGCGCGTCGGATCAAGCGCGGGACCGGGCGGGCGCGGTGCGGGCGTACCGGCGGCTCGCGGCCCTGGCGCGCGACCCGCTGGAGGCCGCGGACGCGCACGTGCATCTGGCGCGGCTGTGCGCGCAGACGGAGGACGACATCGCGGGGGCCCGGCTGCACTGCGAGGCCGCGCTGCGCCTGTCGCCCGACCAACCGGATGCGCTGCTGCTGCTGGGCGAGCTGTGCCATCGCGGCGGCGAACACCTGCGCGCGTTGAAGGCGTTGGATCGGCTGCGTGAAGTGTCGATGGCGCGCCATGAGCTGGACCGCGTGGGACAGGCGGACCTGCTCGCGGGCCGGGTGTGGGAAGAGGGGCTGAAGCAGCCGGAGAACGCGCTCCTGCGCTACCGCGAGGCGGTGTCGCTGCTGCCCGGTGAACCCGAGCCGCTGTTCGCCTCCGCTCGCGTGGCCGAGGGCCTGGGGCGTCTGCAGGAGGCCCTGAGCGGCTACCAGCAGGCGTTGGAGCTCGCCGGCCCGGCGCCGCGTTCGGAGGGCATCCGTCACGCCGCGCACGCGAGCCATCACGCACTGGCGCGGCTGTCGCGCACGAAGCTGGGCGACCCGGCGCGGGCTCGCGAGCATCTGGAATCCGCGCTCGCGTTGGATCCGCGCGACGCGGTGGCGCTGGACGAGCTGATCCCATACTTCCGCGTCACCGGCCGCTCGCAGGAGCTGGCCGAGGCGCTGGAGAAGGCCGCCGCCCTCAAGGAGGAGCCCAAGGCCCGCGCGGCGCTGTGGGCCGAGGCCGGCGAGCTGTACCGGGGCAAGCTCCAGCAGGCGGACAAGGCCGACCGGCTGCTCACGCTCGCGCTGGAGGCGGATGGCGACCACCGCCCCGCGCTGGAGTCGCTGCTCGCGCTGGCCGAGGCCCGCCGCGATGGCGCGCAGCTCACCCGCTGCCTCGCGGCGCTGGCGAGGCTGACGCCGGAGCCCAAGGAGCGCGCGCAGAAGTACCGCCGCCTCGCGGTGGCCGCGCGCGACCTCGCCTTCGACCTGGACCTGGCCGTGCACGCGTTGCAGGAGGTGCTGCGCGCGGAGCCGGACGACCTGCCGGCGCTGGGCGAACTGTGCGCCCTGCAGCGCAAGCGCTCCGACATGGCGGGGCTCGCGACCGCGCTGGAGGACCGCGCGCGCGTGGCCGAGGCCCAGGGCGACAAGCGGCTGGCGGCGGCGGCCCTGCGTGAACTGGCGGGCGTGCTGGAGGCGCGGCTGGGCCGGGTGGGCGACGCGCTGGTGGCGCTGGAGAAGGCGGCGCGGCTGGCCCCGGATGCTGGCGTCCTGCTGGACCTCGCGGACCTGAGCCTGCGCTGCGAGCGGCCCGAACATGCGCGCCGCGCGCTGGAGTCGCTGCTGGCCATGCTGCCCCGCACCGCCGCGCCGGAGAAGCTGGCGGACGTGCGCGCCCGGTTGGGGCGGGCGTGTGAGCTACTGGGGGACCGCGAGGGCGCCATCGCCGCCTATGCGCAGGCGTTCCCGCTGCGCCGGCTGGACGACGTGCTCGCCACGCGGCTGGAGGCCCTCTACACGGAGGCCGGCGAGACGCAGGCGCTGGCGGAGCTGTGGGCCACGCGCGCGCAGGCGCTCGCGGGCGCGGACCGTGCGGAAGAGGCCGCGCCGCTGTTCCTCCAGAGCGCTCGCGCCCTGCTGGAGCGCGGCGAGAAGGCCGCGGCGCTGATGCGGCTCTCCTCCGCGTTGGAGGCGAGCCCCGAGGGCCCGCTCGCCGCCGAGGTGCTGGAGGCGCTGGCCGAGCTGGAGCTGGAGCGCGGCGAGAAGCTGGAGGCGGCGCGGTTGTACGCGCGGCGTGCCTCGCTGGTGCCGGACGCGCGAGCGGGCGCCAAGCTGCTCTTCCGCGCGTCGCTGCTGGCGGCGGGCACGAGCCGCGAAGAGGCCTTCCTCGCGGAGGCCCTGGAGCGCGATGCCACCTTCGCCCCCGCGCGCATCCGCCGGGGCGAGCTGCGGCTGACCACCGATGCCCGCGCCGCGCTGGAGGACTTCGAGGCGGTGCTGGCCCTGCCGCCCGCCGACGTGGATGCCCCGCGCGAAGCGGAGCGCGTGGCCCTCACGCGCAAGGCCGCCACCGCCGCCGTGCGCGGCAACCGCACGGACTCGGCCCGCCGCCTGCTCGCGGAGTTCTGCGCGCGCACGCCGGAGGACCTGGACGCGCGGCTGGAGTTGGCCGCGCTGCACCGCAAGGCCGGCGCGCGCGAGGCCCTGGCGGACCTGCTGGTGGAACTCTGGCCGCGCCTCGCCGGAGACGCCCGCCGTCAGGCCCGCCGCGAGCTGGCCGAGCTGTGTCTGTCATTGGGCCGTGCGAGCGCGGCGGCGGATTCGCTGCGCAGCCTGCTGGTGGAGGAGCCGCAGGACGCTTGGGCCGCGCAGGCGCTGCTGGAGCTTTTGCCCCCGCCGGGCACGGGCAGTGCGGAGGAGGAGGCCGAGCGGTTGGAGCTGCTGGGCACGCTGGTGTCGGCCGCGTCGGGAGAGGTTCGCGCCGAGCTGCTCGCACGCCGGGCCGTGCTGCACCGGAGCGCCGGTCGCGTCGGGGCCGCGCGGGATGACTGTGCCCAGGCCGCGAAGCTGTCGCGCAAGCCCGCGCCGCTGCTGCTGATGCTGGCGGAGCTGGCACGCGAGGCGGCGGATGCGCCCGCGGAACTCGATGCCTGGCGCCGCGCCGTGGCCGCCGATGCCAGCCTGGGCGCTCGTGCCCGTGAGCGGCTGCTGGCCCTGGCCAGCGTGCTCCTGGAGAAGGATGAGCGCGCCTCCGCCGGGGACGCACTGCGCGCGGCCATCGCGCTGGAGCCGCCCGCCGACGCGCGGTGTGACGCCTTCTTCGCGCTCGCGGAGCTGGCCCGTCGAGAGGGCAAGGTCGCCGACGAGGCCGCCGCGTTGGCGGAAGCCGCGCGCCAGGGACCCATTGCCCGCCGCGTGGAAGCGCTCCAGCTGCGCGCCGCATTGCTGGAAGGGCAGGGGCAGCGCGAGGCCGCCGCGAGCGACCTGGAAGCCGCGCTCCTGCTGGCCCCTCGCCACGAGGAGGCGACGCTCGCGTTGCAGCGCGTGCTGCGCGACCTGGAGGACTGGGCGCGGCTCGCGGAGTTGCTGGCCGCCGAGGCCCCGCATGCCTCGCCCGCCGTCGCGGCGGCGCTGTACTCGGAACTCGCGAGCCTCTACCTCGACCGGCTGGGCCAGTCCGCGCCCGCCGAGGCCGCGCTGCGACAGGCGCTGCGGCTGACCCCGACGGATGCCTCCGTCCGCCGCCGACTGGTGTCGCTGGTGGCCGACCGTGGCGAGCTGCTGGAAGCCGCGGGACTGCTGGAGGCCGCGGCCGAGGAGGCGGAGCCCGCCGAGGCCGCCTCGCTGCTGCGAGAGGGCGTCACGTACGCGCGGCAGGCGCAGGAGCTGGATCGCGCGCTGGCCCTGGCGCGCCGGGCGCATGCCCGGGTGCCCGCGCGGGGCGAGGACCTGGCCACGCTGGCCGACCTGCTCTACCTGCGCGGCGCGGTGCGCGAAGCCCTGCCGTTGCAGGAGGCCCTGGCCACGGCGGCGGACTTCCGCGCGGCCCCGGACGCGGCGGAGGCGGCGTACCTGCGCCTGGGAGACCTGGCCGAACAGGCTGGAGACGTGAAGCGCGCGGTGGCCGCGTACCGCCACCTGCTCACGGAGCGTCCGCTGAGCGAGCGCGCCGTCGAACGGCTCGCGGCGCTGCTGGAGAAGGATGATCCGCGCGGTGCCTTCGAGGTGCGCGTCGCCCACGCGCGCGTGCTGGCGCCGTCCGAGGCCACCGTCACGCGGCTGGTGTCGCTGGCGGAGCGGGCTCGCGAGGCGTTGGCGGACGCGGGCATCGCTGCGTCGCTCCTGTCGCACGCGGCGCAGATGGCGAAGGAGCCCCTGCCGCTGCGCCGCCGGCTGGCCGCGCTCTACCGGGAGACGGGCCGCTCGACGGAGCTGCTGGCGGAGTTGCAGCCGGTGGCCGCGCTCAGCCTCCAGGCCGGGGACGTGGACGCGGCGCTCGCGGCCTACGACGAGGAGGCCCGGCTCGCGGAGGTGCTGGGCCGCGCGGATGAAGCGCTGCGCTCGCTCGCCAACGCGCGCGACCTGCTCGCCTCCGAGGACCGCCGTGCCGAGGCCGCCGCGTGCGAGCGTCGCCGCGCGGAGTTGCTGCGCGACGTGAAGCTGGACCTGAACGCGGCGGAGGAGGCGCTGGAGCGCGCCTTTGGCTTCGCCGCCGAACTGGACACGGCCCGCCTGGGCGCGGCCCTGGCCGAACGCCGCGACGACGCGACCGCCGAAGCCCGGTGGTGGGAGCGCGCGCTGCCCCGGCTGACGGGCACGAAGCAGGGCGCGGCGGTGCTGTTGCGGCTCGCGCGCCTGAACCTGGGCGAACTCGCGGACGCGCCGAAGGCCGAGGGCTTCCTGCGCCAGGCGCTGCGTCAGGACCGCGCGCTCGCGGAAGCCGAGACCCTGCTGGCGGAGCTGCTGGAGCGCGACGGACGGCTCGCGGAGCTGGCCGCCTGGTACGAGGAGTGCGCGGAAGCCGAGACGGACGTCGACCGTCACGCGGCGCTGCTGTACCGGGCCGCGGTCATCTACCGGGATCGCGCGGGCAAGCCGGAGGCCGCCGCCGCCGCGCTCATCGCCGCGCGCGCCGCGAAGCCGGACGACCTGGAGCTCACCGCGCAGGCGGCGGAGCTGCTGCATCAGGTGCGCCGCCCCGCGGACGCCGCCGAGTTCGACGCCATCCTCCTGGAGGCAGACCCCTTCCGGGAGCCCGTCTTCACGCGCCACCGCGCCTTCCTGGAGGAGACGGAGGAGCGCCAGTCGCTGGCCGAGCTGATGCTCCGCCGCGCCGAGCGCCAGAAGCCCGCCGACGCGGCAGTCAGCTACCTCGCCGCCGCGAGCGCCTTCCGCGAGGGCGGTGCCCGCGAGCGCGCCATCCTGTGCGAGGACCGCGCGTTCGAACTGGACGCCAGCAACGCCGAGGCCTTCCACCACGTGCGCGAGCGCGCGGCCGGAGACGTGCGCCGGCTGGCGGAGCTGCTGGGCCAGCGCGCCGAGGCCGTGTCGCCCTCGGAAGCACTGCCCCTGTTGCGCGAGCGGGCCCAGCGCCTGCTGGACGCGGGCGAAGCGCTCAAGGCCGCCGAGGCCTTCGACGACTACCTGGGCCGCGCGGGCGGCGACGTGGAGGCCCTCTGCGCGCGCGCTGAACTCGCCGCGCAGGGTGGAGGCCCCGCCGCCGCGCAGCCGTACGACCGCCGCGTCCTTGCGCTGGGCGGGGACACGCTGCCGGTGCCGGTGCTCGTGCGCACGTGGCTGCGATTGGGGCATGCCTCGCTCGCGTCAGGTGCCTTCCACGACGCGGCGGATGCCTTCGAGGCCGTGGTGACGCTGGAGCCGGAGGGCGCGCGCGGCGGTGAGGCGCTGTCGCTGCTCGCGGAAGTGCACTCGCGCACGGGCAACGGACCGGGCCTGTACCGGGCGTCGTTGCAGCTCGCGCGACGGGCCCAGGACACCGCGACGGAAGAGGTGCTGCTGCGCCGCGCGGCCGACCTCTTCGATGATCCGCGTGAAGCCATCGACGCCCTGGTGCCCCTGGCCCGGCTGCGCCCCGCCGACGCGAGCGTCATCGACCGCGCGGTGGAGGGCCTGCGCGCCCTGGGCCGCCACGGCGACCTGCTGGGCATCTACGAAGTCGGCGCGGAGGCCGCGGGAGGCGCGCGCGCCGCGGAGCTGCTGCTCGCCGCCGCGTCCGTGGCGAGTGACTCGCTGTCGGACGCGGACACCGCCTGGGCCCTCACGCAGCGCGCGGCGGACGCGGATCCGGAGAACCCGGCCGCCCTGCGCGCGTTGGTGGAAGGACTGCGCGCGCGCAAGGCGTCGGAGGCCCTGCTCGCCGCGCTGGAGCGGCTGGTCCCCCGCACGGACGACGCGGACGAAGCCGCCGTGCTCCGGCTGGAGCTCGCGATGCTCGCGCGCGACGCGGGCCGCGAGGACACGGCCCGCGATGCGCTCGAAGCGGTGGTGTCGCGCGGTGCCTCTGGTGCCGGCTACGCCGACGCGCTGGAAGCGCTGGAGCCCCTGCTGGGTGAAGCCCACGCACGCCGCGCCGAGGTGCGCGTGGCGCGCGCCGAGCTCGTGTCGGGCGAGCCCCGGGTGTCCCTGCTGGTGGCCGCCGCCCGGGCCTTCGAGAAGGCGGGCCTGCTGGAAGAGGCGCTGAAGGCCGCGAAGGCCGCCGTCGCCACCGAACCGGACCTGCGCGCCGCGCTGCTGGTCGCGCACCTGCACCGTGCCCTGGGAGACGCGCCCCGCGCGGCCCGTGCGCTGTTGCAGGCTGCGCGCCTCGCCGCGCCCGAGGAACGGCCGCCGCTGCTGCTGGAGGCCGCGGGCCTCTGGGAGAAGGCTGGCGACATGGGCGAGGCGCTGGAGGTCATCGAGCGCATCGCCACCGACGCGCCGGACATGTTGTCCCCGGCGGAGCTGGCCGAACGCTTCGCCCGCCTGGGCGCCTTCGCGCGCGCGCTGGACGTGGGCTTCGAGCCCGCCATGGTCGCGGGCGAATACATCGACGCGCTGGCCATGGCCGCGCAGGCCGGCGACGTGCCCCGCACGCGCGTGGCCCTCTGGGCCCTGGTCGCGATGCCGGACGCGGATCCGTCCCACGCGGCGGCCCTGGCGGACGGCCTGCGCGAGGACTCCGAATGGGAGGGCCTGCTGGAGCTGGCGGCCCTGTCCTTCGACCGCGACGCGGCCTTCGCCGTGGCCCTGCGGGACGAGGTGCTGCGCGCCCGTCCGGCCCCGGTGTTCGCGCGCCTGCGGGCCCTGGAGGAACTGGGCGCGGATCCAGGCCTCGCCGCGCGGCTGATGCTGCTCCTGCCGGAGCTGGGCCTGGAGCCCGAGCCCCTGGCCGAAGCGGTGCTTGCCCGGGTGCACGCACTGCCGGAGCCCGCGCGGCTGGAGTCGCTGGCCTTCGCCGCCGACGGCTGGCCCGCGCGCCGAGAGGAGCTGCTGCGCGAGCGGTACGCGCTGGAGCTCAAGCTCGAACACCTGGAGTCCGCGGAGCGCACGCTGGCGCTCATCGCGCAGGACACCGCGGACGTGAAGGCGCGCGCTCTCTTGCACCTGGAGCGCGGCGAGCTGTTGCAGGGCCCGCTCGCGCAGCCCGCCGAGGCCCGCGAGGCCTTCGAGGAAGCGCTCGCCGACGACGCGGAGAGCCTCGCCGCAGTGCAGGCGCTGCTCGCGCTGGTGGACGAGGCGCGCGAGTCCTCGGTGTTCCTGTCCCTGGCGGACATGCTCGCGAAGCTCTCCGGCCCCGACGCGTGGACGCCGTACCGTGAGCGGCTGGCGGATGCCTACGAGGCCCAGCAGCGCTACGCCGAAGCCGCCGCGCAGCTCGAACAGCTCCCGGACACGGACGAGCGGCTCGCCCGCCGCGTGCGCTTCGCCGAAGCACGCGGCCTCGTGGGCGAAGCGCTGCGCCTGCGCGAGCGGCTCACGCACGAACCCGCGGAGCTGGAAGTCATCCTGCGCGGCTACCTGGACGCCCAGCTCGTGGGCCCCGCGGTGCGCCTCACCGAACGGCTGGCGGACGCGAAGCACCTCACGCCGGACCTCACGCGGTGGGTGACCGAGCGGCTGTCCCCGTCCCCGGACGGCGCCGCGCTCGCGGTGCGCTTCTGGCCAGCGCTGCTGCGCGAGAAGTGGCCGGACGTGGACGGCTGGACGCTGTACGCGGAAGCGCTGCGCGCCCTGGGCCGCGCGGAGGCCGCCGAGCGCACGGATGGCATTGGCGCCGCGCTCGTCTCCAGCGATGCCCCCGCGCCGCGCGCCCCGGTGTCCGTGCTGGCCCGCCCCGCGCAGGACTTCCAGCACCCGGAGCCGGAGGGCCGCGTGCCGGTGACGGGTGAAAGCCTGCCGCGCCTGTACGTCGCGCTGAAGCCGGTGCTCACCTCGCTGGGCGCGGAGCACGTGCGCCTGTCCGTAGACCCCAAGGGCGGCGTGGAGGCGTACCTCACGTCGCCGGACGCGCTGGTGCTGGGCGCGGGCGCGCTGGGGTGCTTCGGCGCGGTGGAGCTGGGCTGGCTGTGCGCGCTGGCGCTGGCGCTGGGCGACGCGGGCATACAGCTCACCCGTCCCGGCACGGTGCTGGCGTGGGAGGCCGCGGCGGTGGCGGCCTGGCGCGCGATGCCGGCGTCGCTGGCGGCGGGCCGCGTGCTGGCCCAATTGGATGCGTCCTCGCGCGGCGGCGACCCGACGCGCGTGGATGTGGGTGAGGTGCTTGCCCGCAGCGAGGCCTTCCACCAATTGGCCCTGGCGTCGCTGGACGTCTAACCTCGGGGACGACATGCACCTGAAGCGACTCGCGCTGGCGCTCTTTCCCGCGGCGGCCCTGGCCGTCGCGGTGGGCTGTTTCACCGACCCCGTGTACCCGGGCAACCAGGTGCTGGGCTCGTTCCGCTTCCAGGCGAAGCTGGACGCGGCGCGCACCACCTGCGACGCGGGCTCGCGGGAGTTCGCGCAGCTGGACGACGCGGGCTCCTTCTATTTCGAGGGCACCTTCTCGCGCGACACCGACGCGGGCACGGGCTTCCTCACCGTGCTGGGCTTCACGCGCGACGCCGGCTACTCGGGCCAGAGCGTCAACTCCACCCACCGTGCCACCGCGCCCCGTGCGTCGTGCGGCACCGGCTGCGAGGACTCCGAAATCGAGGAGAACCTCAACGTGATGCTCCTGAGCGACAGCCAGGCGCGCAACGTGGCGCGCGACTGCGCCCGCCTGGATGGTGGCGTCCCCGAGGGCGCCATCCCGGCCCCCACGGAGAACGGCTACGACGTGTCGCTCGCATGCGGCACGCTCACGGACGTCTTCCTGCCGGGCAAGGGCGCGAGCTGCAACTGCCAGCCGGCCACCTGCACCACCGTGTACACGGTGCGCGGCGACCGGCAGGACTGAAACACCCGGGGCCCGGCCCCGTCGTGTAACGTGCGCCGCCCCGAAGTGGAGGATGGAATGGCGAAGCGTGCGGTGGTGCTCCTGTCCGGCGGACTGGATTCGACGACCTGTCTGGCGATGGCGAAGGCGGCCGGCTTCGAGCCGGTGTGCCTGTCCATCGCCTATGGCCAGCGTCATTCCGTGGAGCTGGAGCGGGCGCGCAAGGTGGCGCAGGCCATGGGCGTGCGCGACGTGCGCGTGGTGACGGTGGACCTGCGGCAGGTGGGCGGCTCGGCCCTCACGGACGACATCCCGGTGCCCAAGGACCGCTCGGACGAGGACATGTCCCACGACGTGCCCGTCACCTACGTGCCCGCGCGCAACGCGCTGTTCCTCTCGCTGGCGCTGGGGCTCGCGGAGGTCGTCGGCGCGACGGACCTCTACATCGGCGTCAACGCGGTGGACTACAGCGGCTACCCCGACTGCCGCCCGGAGTTCATCCGCTCCTTCGAGACCATGGCCCAACTGGCCACCAAGGCCGGCGTGGAGGGCGCTCGCTTCCAGGTGCACGCGCCGCTCTCCGGCCTCACCAAGGCGCAGATCATCCAGGCCGGCGTGAAGCTGGGCGTGGACTACGGGATGACCCACTCCTGCTACGACCCGGACGCCCAGGGCCGGGCGTGTGGCCGCTGCGACAGCTGCCTCCTGCGTGCCAAGGGCTTCCAGGAAGCCGGCGTGCCGGATCCCACCACCTACGTGGACGGGGTGCGCTGATGCACGCGACGACGCGGCTCGCGCTGACGCTGGCGCTCTTCGCAAGCGCTCCGGCCCTGGCGGAGGACGCGAAGCCGAAGCCCGCTCCCACGGCCACGCCGAAGCCGAAGGTGGAGCTGGTGGACGCGGCCACCGTCATCCCGGACCTCATCCTGGACCTGCGCTACGCGACGAAGGACAACTTCCTCAAGCGGCAGGTGTACCCGGACGGGGCGCGGTGTCTGTTGTTGCCGGACTCGGTGAACCGCCTGAAGAAGGCCGCGGACGTGCTGCGTCCCCAGGGCTACCGGCTGAGGGTCTACGACTGCTACCGGCCGCGCGCGGTGCAGTACGAGATGTGGAAGATCCTGCCCAAGCCGGGCTACGTGGCGAACCCGGCCAAGGGCTCCAATCACAACCGGGGCGGCGCGGTGGACCTGACGCTGGCCACGGCGGAGGGGGGCGAGGTGGAGATGCCCACCCCCTTCGACGACTTCACCCCCAAGGCGCACCACGGCTACATGGGCGGCACGCCCGCCTCGCGTGAGCACCGGGAGGTGCTGCGCGCGGCCATGGAGGGCGTGGGCTTCCAGCGCAACAAGATGGAGTGGTGGCATTACGACCTGCCCGGCGCTACGAAATTGCCGGTGCTGGACGTGCCCTTTACGCCGACGAACTGACGCTCGGCCGGTCGCCAGCCCAGTGGTTTCGCGCGGTTGCGTCATGGACTGCGCGTAGGTGGGCGCGCGCACGGTGTGCCTGCTATTCCTGGCGTCCCATGAGGCAAACGCTCTCGGCTGGCCTGGAAAACACGCTCATCTCCCCGTCCTCTTCGTCGGAGCTGGCGCCCACGCTCGCGCCCGGGTCCTCGATGACCAACCGGCGCAACACGGTGCTGCCCCGGGTGCAGTGGACGGGCCAGCAACCCAGCGTGGTGCCCCTGCAACGCGAGCGCTTCGAGGAAGTGCGTCCGCTGGGGCAGGGCGGCATGGGCGAAGTGGTGCTGATGCGCGACCACGACATCGAACGGGAGGTGGCGCTCAAGCGGCTGCCCCCCGGCGCGGAGCTGGACCGCGTGCTGCGCTTCGTGGAGGAGATCCGCACCGTCGGCACGCTGGACCATCCGAACATCGTGCCGGTGCACGACGTGGGCGTGGATGAGCAGGGCCGCTACTTCTTCATGATGAAGCACCTGCGGGGCGAAACGCTGGAGTCCATCATCGCCCGCCTGCGCCGCTCGGACCTGGACGCGCTCGTGCGCTATCCGTTCCAGGTGCGGGTGCAGATCTTCCGGGGCGTGCTGCACGCGCTGTCGTACGCGCACGGCAAGGGCTTCATCCACCGCGACCTGAAGCCCGCGAACATCATGGTCGGGCCCTTCGGTGAGGTGACGGTGCTGGACTGGGGCCTCGCCCGCAGGGTGGGCGCGCCCACGCCGCCGAGTCTCCCGGCAGGCTCCGCGAGCGCGTCGGCGGACCTCGCGACCGCGCGCCCGCTGCACACGGAGGTCGGCTCCGTGGTGGGCACGCCCCTGTACATGTCCCCGGAGCAGGCGCGCGGCGAGCATGACCAGATGGACGCGCGCAGCGACATCTACAGCCTGTCGGTGCTCTTCCACGAGCTGCTGGGGCTGACGCACTACCTGGACGGGCTCCAGTCGGTGCCGGAGATCATGAAGGGCGTGCAGACGCGCGAACTCACCCTGTCCACCCTGCACGTCAACAACGCCCAGGGCCCGGTGCCCGCGGAGCTGATGTGGTTCGTGGTGAAGGGGATGAAGAAGAACCCCGCGGAGCGCTACGCCTCCGTGGACGACATGGTGCTGGAGCTGGATGCCGCGCTGGATGGCCGGTGCGCGGTGCAATGCCAGCGCACGTTCCTGAAGAAGACCTTCCACCAGGGCCTGCGCGCGGCGGACCGCAACCCCATGGCCATCACGATGGCCGCGCTGGTGGGCGCGGGGTTGGTGGTCGCCTCCGCGGTCCACCTGGGCATGTCGTTCTTCGCGACGATGCTGCACTGACGACGGACCGCGCCGCGGCATTCGCGACCTCGATGCGCTTCTTCGCGCCTTGTCGAGTGCGCGAAGCTCGCGGGTCGTGCGCTCCAACCCGAGTTCCGGCGTCCGGCCTCCTGAGACGAACGCCGCCATGCGCCTTCCGGTGCGCGTCCTCCCTCCGCCGCGCGTGATGTGATGGAGTGGCGGCGTGCAACGTCATCGCCGCCTGCTCATGGCCTTCCTGCTCATCTCCGGCATGCTGTACCTCGCGCTGTGCGCGGTCACCTTCGCCGCGCAGCGCTCCCTCATCTATCCCGCGCCGCGCGTCGGTCCGGAGGCCCTGCGGGACCGTCCCGGCTTCGGCCAGGTTCCGCTGGCAGCGGGCCTGAGCGTGGACACCTTCTACCTGCCCGCGCCGCCGGGAGCGCCCACGGTGCTGCACTTCCACGGCAACGGCGAACAACTGCTGCAGCAGCGGGGACTGGGCCAGCTGCTCGCGGACGCGGGCCTGGGCTTCCTCTCGGTGGAGTACCCGGGCTACGGCGCCTCGCGGGGCAGCCCCTCGGAGGCGGGCCTGTACGCGGCGGCGGAGGCCGCGCTCCAGTTCCTGCGCGAGCAGGGCGTGAAGCCGGAGCAGGTGGTGTTGAGCGGCCGCAGCCTGGGGACCGGCGTCGCGGTGGAGATGGCGCGGCGCGGATATGGTGCCCGCATGGTGCTGGTGGCGCCGTACACGTCCATGGTGGCCATGGGCCAGCACATGCTGCCCTTCCTGCCCGCGACGCTGCTGGTGCGCGACCGCTTCGAGTCCCTGTCCAAGGCCCCGGACATCGCCATCCCGGTGCTCGTCATCCACGGCGAACAGGATGAGGTCATCCCGGTGGAGATGGGCCGCACGCTGGGTCAACGCTTCCCGCACGCCACGGTGGTGACGGTGCCGCGCGCGGGCCACAACGACGTGCTGGAGCAGGACGGCCTGAAGGAGTTCGCACGGCTGGCCACGTTCGCGCTCGACGGCACCTGAGCCGCCCGTGGCCCCAGGGGACATGACGTCCCGCGTCGCGTTCCCTTGCGCCTACCGGTAAGCGCCGGATTATGCTCCGTGTCATCAACGCGATGTTTCATCGCGTCCTGGTTCCCCCGAGGGATGGATGAGCGTCAACCCGGCCCCCGCCGCCACCCTGTCCGAAGCCGCCCGTGAAATCGTGGAGGTGGGCCGCTTCCTGAGCGTGCGCAACTTCGTGCCCGCGACCAGCGGCAACTTCTCCCGCCGGCTGGACGCCCGCACGGCCGCCGTCACCCGCTCCGGCGTGGACAAGGGCGAGCTGGTGGAAGCGGACGTGCTGGTGGCGGACATCCACGCGCCGCCGCCGAAGGGCTCGTCGGCGGAAACGCCGCTGCACCTGCAACTGTATCGCGACAGGCCGGAGGCCCAGGCGGTGCTGCACACGCACTCCGTGGTGTCCGCGCTGCTGTCCAACCTGCGGCAGTCCGAAGGCGAGCTGGTGCTCCAGGACTTCGAACTGCTCAAGGCGCTGGGTGACACCCGCACGCACGAGGCGGCGGTGTCCATTCCCATCTTCCCCAACGACCAGGACATTCCCCGGCTGGCCAGCAAGGTGACGGCGATGCTGGAGAAGCGGACGGAGCTGGTCGCGTATCTCATTGCCGGCCACGGGTTGTACACCTGGGGTCGGAGCATGGCCGAGGCGCGTCGCCACGTGGTGGCGCTGGAACACCTGCTGACGTACGAACTCGAGAAGATGAAGGTGCGGCGATGAGCAACCTGACGGTCTACAAGGAACACCACCCGGCGGAGCCGCTGGGCGTCTTCACGGACCCCGCGGACATCGGCCGGGAGCTGGCCCCCATCGGCGTGCGCTTCGAGCGCGTGGACGCCTCCGTGGCGCTGCCGGACGGCGCGGGGCAGGACGAGGTGCTCGCGGCCTACCAGCACGTGGTGGACGCGGAGAAGAAGGCCCACGGGTACAACACCGTGGACGTGGTGCGCATCAAGCCGGACGCGGCCAACGTGGTGCAGGCGCGCCAGAAGTTCCTCTCCGAGCACACCCACACGGAGGACGAGTCGCGCATCATGGTGGAGGGCAGCGGCTGCTTCTACCTGCACGCGCAGGACAAGGTCTTCCAGGTGGTCTGCACCCGGGGCGACCTCATCAGCGTGCCGGAGGGCATGAAGCACTGGTTCGACATGGGGCCCGCGCCCCTGTTCGCCGCCATCCGGTTCTTCATCCGCCCGGACGGCTGGGTGGGCAACTTCACCGGCGAGACCATCGCCGAGCGCTTCCCGAAATACGAACCGTGAGCGCCCCCGTCGCCATCGTCACCGACATCGAGGGCACCACCAGCTCCATCGCCTTCGTGAAGGACGTGCTCTTCCCCTTCGCCCGCAAGCACCTGGCGGAGTTCGTCGCGACGCACGGTGAGCAGTCCTCCGTGCGCCAGTGTCTGTCCGACGCCCGCACGCTCGCGGGGGAGCCCGCGCTGGACGACGTCAGCACGGTGGCCCTGCTCCAGCGCTGGCTGGACGAGGACCGCAAGGCCACGCCGCTCAAGACGCTCCAGGGGCTCATCTGGGCGGACGGCTACGCGCGCGGCGAGCTGAAGGGCCACGTGTACGCGGACGCGGCCCGGGAGCTGCGCGCCTGGCACGGGCGGGGCCTGCGCCTGTATGTCTATTCCTCCGGCAGCGTGGCCGCGCAGAAGCTCATCTTCGGCTACAGCGTGGAGGGGGACCTGACGCCGCTGTTCTCCGGCTACTTCGACACCACCACCGGGCCCAAGGTGGAGGCCGCGTCGTACACGAAGATTGCCCAGGCGCTGGAGCTGCCGCCGGGGGACATCCTGTTCCTGTCGGACAACGTGGCGGAGCTGGACGCGGCCCGGAAGGCGGGGCTGCGCACGGCCTGCCTGGACCGGGGCGAGGTGGCCGTTCCCGCGGGCCACGGGCACCCGACGTTTCATGACTTCACGACGCTCGACCCGTTCGCGCGCGCCTCCTGAGAGGAGTCTCCATCCATGTCGAGTTCCAACAAGCCCGTGCTGGGCATCATCGGCGGCAGCGGCCTGTATCAGATTGACGGCCTGACGGACGTGTCGTGGCGCCGGGTGTCGTCGCCCTTCGGGGAGACGTCGGATGAGTTCTGCTTCGGGCGCATTGGCGACCAGCCGGTGGTGTTCCTGCCGCGGCACGGGCGGGGGCACCGCATCCCGCCGTCGGAGCTGAACTTCCGGGCGAACATCGACGCGCTCAAGCGCAGCGGCGTGACGGACATCCTGTCCATCTCCGCGGTGGGCAGCCTGCGCGAGGACCTGAAGCCGGGCACCTTCGTGGTGGTGGACCAGTTCGTGGACCGCACCTTCTCGCGCGTGAAGAGCTTCTTCTCCGCGGGGCTGGTGGCGCACGTGTCCATGGCGAAGCCTACGTGCACGCGCCTGGGCGACGCGGTGATGGCGGCGTGCGAGGGATTGGACATCCAGGCCGTGCGCGGTGGCACGTACCTGGTGATGGAAGGCCCGCAGTTCTCCACGCTGGCGGAGAGCAAGATGTACCGCCAGTGGGGCTGCGACGTGATTGGCATGACGAACATGCCGGAGGCCAAGCTCGCCCGCGAAGCGGAGATTTGCTACGCGAGCGTGTCCATGGTCACGGACTTCGACTGCTGGCATCCGGACCACGACGCGGTGACGGTGGACCAGGTGGTGGCGGTGCTCCTGGGCAATGCGGGCAGGGCGCGCGGGCTGGTGAAGAACATCGCGCCGCTCGTGGGCCGCCACGAAGGCCCCTGCTCCAAGGGCTGCCAGACGGCCCTGGACCACGCCATCATGACCTCGCCGGACGTGCGCGACCCGGCCGTCGTGGAGAAGCTCTCCGCGGTGGCGGGCCGCGTCCTGAAGCGCTGAAAGGAAGACACGGCGATGAAAGTCCAAGGCGAGCCAACGCGCTCCATCTGGGTCGAGTCCGACGGCTGGACCGTGGGCGTCATCGACCAGACGCGCCTGCCGCATGCGTTCGTGAAGGTGAAGCTGTCCACCGCGGAGGAGGCGGGGCGCGCCATCCGCAGCATGCTGGTGCGGGGCGCGCCGCTGATTGGCGCCACGGCGGCGTATGGCGTGTGTCTGGCCATGCGCGAGGACGCGTCGGACCCGGCGCTGGAGACGGCGCTGACGATGCTGCGGGCCACGCGGCCCACGGCGGTGAACCTGCACTGGGCGCTGGATGGGATGCGCCGGGTGCTGACGCCGCTGCGGCCGTCGGAGCGGGTGGCCGCGGCGTACCGGCACGCGGCGGCGCTGTGCGACGAGGACGTGGCCATCAACCGGGCCATTGGCGAGCACGCGCTGAAGCTGTTCCAGGACGCGTGGGACAGGAAGGGCCGCAAGGGGCGGCTGAACGTGCTCACGCACTGCAACGCGGGGTGGCTCGCGACGGTGGACTGGGGCACGGCGCTGGCGCCCATGTACCTGGCGCACGACGCTGGCATGCCGCTGCACGTCTGGGTGGATGAGACGCGGCCGCGCAACCAGGGCGCGGTGCTGACGGCGTGGGAATTGGGCCAGCACGGCGTTCCGCACACGGTCATCGCGGACAACGTGGGCGGCCACCTGATGCAGCACGGGGACGTGGACCTGTGCATCGTGGGCACGGACCGCACGACGGCGCACGGCGACGTGGCGAACAAGATTGGCACGTACCTGAAGGCGCTGGCGGCCAAGGACAACGGCGTGCCGTTCTACGTGGCGCTGCCGTCGCCCACGGTGGACTGGACCATCCAGGACGGCGTGAGGCAGATCCCCATCGAGCAGCGCGAGGGCACGGAGCTCAGCGACGTGACGGGCCGGCTTCCTTCGGGTGAGGTCGCCACGGTGCGCATCACCCCGCCGGGGAGCCCCGCCGCGAACTACGCGTTCGACGTGACGCCCGCGCGGCTGGTGACGGCGCTCATCACGGAGCGGGGCGTGTGTCCGGCGTCGGAGGAGGGGCTGCTGTCGCTCTTTCCGGAGCGGAGGCCGGCGAAGTGAAGGAGCACGGTGCGCTGCGCGAGGCGATGGTGGCCACCTGCCGGAGGATGAACACGTCGGGCCTGAACCAGGGCACGTCAGGCAACCTGAGCCAGCGGGTGGAGGGCGGCTTCCTCCTCACGCCCTCGGGGATGAACTACGAGACGATGACGCCGGAGGACCTGGTCCTCATGCGCTTCGACGGCACGCACGTGGGTGCGCGCAAGCCGTCATCCGAGTGGCAGCTGCACCGGGATCTCCTGGTGGCGCGTCCGGAGGTGGGCGCGGTGCTGCACGCGCACAGCATGTTCAGCACGACGCTGGCGTGCCTGCGGCGGGGCATTCCGGCGTTCCACTACATGGTCTCCGCGGCGGGAGGCACGGACGTGCGGTGCGCGGAGTACGCGACCTTCGGCACGCCGGAGCTGGCGCGGCACATGATGAAGGCGCTGGAGGGCCGCAAGGCGTGCCTGCTCGCGAACCACGGCATGGTGGCGGCGGGCGTGGACCTGCCCGCGGCCTACAAGCTGGCGGTGGAGGTGGAGACGCTGGCGGCCATGTACTGGCGCGCGCTCCAGGTGGGCGAGCCTGTCATCCTGGACGACGCGGAGATGGCGCGCGTGTTCGAACAGTTCCGGGGCTACGGGCAGTAGCGCCCCGGAGGGCTCAGGCGCTGCGCAGGGTGAGCAGCGTCACCTCGGGCGGCACTCCGATGCGGAAGGGCAGCCAGTGCCCGGTGCCGCCGGAGACGTAGAGGTGGCTGTCGCGGAAGCGGTAGCGCCCCAGCATGTGCTTGAAGGCGAAGCCGAACAGCGGGACGCCCAGGAAAGCCACCTGTCCTCCGTGGGTGTGGCCGGCGAGCGTCAGGCGGGCGCCGCGTTCCGCCGCGTAGGTGAAGAAGTCCGGGTGGTGGGACAGGCAGATGACGATGTCATCCGGATTGCCTCCCTGGAACGCGGTGTCCGCGGAGTGCTTCCAGCGGGCCTCGCGCACGGTGTGGCTGCGGCCGGACATGGGATAGTCCACGCCCACCACGCGCACGCGCTGGCCGCCGTGCTCCAGCACGTGGGATTCATCCACGAGCAGGCGGACCGGTGCGCCGCGCTGGGCCAGGGCCTCGTAGCCGCCCAGGACTTCTTCCAGGCCGCGCCAGTGCTCGTGGTTGCCGAGGATGGCGAGCATGCCGTGGCGGGCCGTCGTCGCGGCCAGGGCGGCCATCGTCGCATCCACCTGGTTCACGTCGTCGATGAGGTCGCCCGTCATCACCTGGAGGTCCACGCCGGCCGCGTTCATCGCGTCCACGGCGCCGCGCAGGTACTCGGGGCTGATGAAGGGGCCCACGTGGACGTCGGTGATCTGCCCGATGCGGAAGCCGTCGAGCGCGGCGGGAAGGCCCTTCAGCTTCACCTCCACCTCACGCACGGTGAAGCCCAGGCTGCCGCTCACGACGCCCAGGGTGCTCCCCGTCACGGCGAGCACGGGCATGGCCTGTCCGGCCTTCACGAGCAGCCCGCGGCGCTCCAGGTCCACGCCGGGGGGCGCGGCCTTGCGGCGGCGCTCGCCCCACAGCTTCAGCACGAGGAACGGCAGGCCCAGCAGCATCACCATCAGCGCGGCGATGCTCCAGATGACGGCGAACAGCTTCACCGGCACGAGGGGCGCGGGCGTGTCGTGGAGGCCGTAGCCGGTGAGCGCGGGAACGGTCCAGGCGACGAAGGACAGCCCCATCAGGCCCAGCAACACGCCATGGCGCCATCCGCGCGTGACGGCGGGCCACAGCCTGCGCAGCACGAGGTACGAGCCCAGGTAGACGAACAGCAGGACCAGGAGCCTTCCCATCGTTTTAGCGCTCTCCGTCACGTCCCGGGCGCAAGAGGTCCGGGGCCGCCCTCGAAGTGAGGGAGCCCGAGGATAACGGACCCCCTGACAGCGCGCTGTCCCTCCGACACCGTGGCCGCTCGCCTGAGTCACGGCGCACCTGATGGCCTGGACGGGGAATCCCCGGAAGATAAGGGGCCAGCTTCGGGAGGGTGGGATGCGCGCGTGGTGGTTGTGGATCGTCTTGGTGATCGGTTGTGCCTCGGTGTCCTCGCCCACGCAGGAGTGGTCGAGGACGGACGCGTCGCAGGAGTGCGAAGCCAGCGACGAGGACCAGTGCCTCACGCAGGTGTGCGAGGAGGAGGTCTGCGCCCTGTTCCGGTGCGAGGACCTGGCGCTGGAGCGGGTGGTGCGCACGCGAGGTTCCGCACCGGTCGCGCCGGTGTTCGTGGCCCCGGGCAGCGGGCCACAGCGGACGTGGGGCAGTGCCCAGGGCGTGCCGGGCGACGCGGTGCCCGTCATGGTGTTCCGCTGGCACCCGCGCGAGAAACTGCCGAGCGAGCTACGACGGGAGAAGGCCCGGGAGGAGTGGGCGAAACGTCCGAAGGAGCGGCACCACATCTTCCCTCAGGCACACGTGAAGCATTTTCAGCGCAAGGGTATTGAAATCCACAAATACGTCCTGGCCATCGATGCGGAAGTTCACGCGCGCATCCATCGGGGGGCGAATGGCGGACCTTGGAACAAGGACTGGAAGCGCTTCATCGACGAAGAGGGGGAAGAAGCGAAGGTGCCGCGTCATTTCGAGCATGCCTCCTGGATGATTCAGAAGTACGGACTCTTTGGACTGCCGATGACCTACTGGCAGCAGGTCGACCTCTCACCCGTGCCCTTCGAGGACTGAGCCATGCGCTACTTCGAGATTCGTGGCCCGCGCGAGGATGCAGAGCCACAGTGGAGCGGAGAGTATCGGGCCAGTCACCGATGGCACCTGCCAGGGGTTGACTGCCCCAAGTGCGGGAGCTGGGCAGGAATGGCTGCATATCCTTCAGTGGATCTGTCGAGCGTGGAGGAGCCTGTGCTCGCGAAGGTGACGGGACCGACCCGCTTCGCGGAGTACATGCGATTGGTGTCCCTGATTCGACCCTGTCTCCCCTCTGCGATACCCATCAAGGGCGGGAGTTCGTTCGGTCCCATGATCGGAACAGCACGAGGCAGGTTCGGCCCCATCTCCTGCGATCCTCCATGGGAAGTGGTCCTCCGTGAGGACGCGGTCGAGCTGCTCAACGCAGAGGGGCTGAACGGCGTCATCGCAGTCCGGATGGAACTCAGGTCCCGTCGAAGCACCACACCCACGCTTTACGAGTTGGAAGCCCGACCCCTGGCGAAGCTGCATCCCGACTGCATCGGAGAATGGAAGACGCCCCCGTGTGACGTCTGCGGCCGACCCGAGATGTTTGCTTTGCCGCCGAAGCGCTGGCTGCTGCGCTCCTCCATCCCGGAAGGGCTCGACGTCTTCGGCCTTGCAGGCGCGAACCCGCGCGTCGTCAGCGAGCGCTTCGTCGAAGTCATCCAGCGGCTGGGCCCCAGTGACGTGACCTACCAGGAACTGCCCGCCGAGTAGTTTTCGCGGCGCATGTCCGTGGGTGCAGCGCAGGTCGAGCACACGAAGCCGGAGGCGGGATGCGCGCGTGGTGGCTGTTCTGTGTGGTCGTGTTGGGAGGTTGTGCCTCGGTGTCCGAGGTGTCCTCGCCCACGCAGGAGTGGTCGAGGACGGACGCGTCGCAGGAGTGCGAGGCCAGCGACGAGGACCAGTGCCTCACGCAGGTGTGCGAGGAGGAGGTCTGCGCCCTGTTCCGGTGCGAGGACCTGGCGCCGGAGCGGGTGGTGCGCACGCGAGGTGCCGCACCGGTCGCGCCGGTGTTCGTGGCCCCGGGCAGCGGGCCACAGCGGACGTGGGGCAGTGCCCAGGGCGTGCCGGGCGACGCGGTGCCCGTCATGGTGTTCCGCTGGCACCCGCGCGAGAAACTGCCGAGCGAGCTACGACGGGAGAAGGCCCGGGAGGAGTGGGCGAAGCGGCCGAAGGAGCGACACCACATCTTCCCGCAGGCGCATGCGAAGCATTTTCAGGAGAAGAGAATCGAGATCCACAAGTACGTCCTGGCAATCGATGCGGAGGTTCATGCGCGCATTCATCGGGGCGAGAAGGGCGGGCCCTGGAACAAGGACTGGAAGGTCTTCATCGACCGCGAAGGGTTCGACGCGACCGTGCCGCGTCATTTCGAGCATGCCTCGTGGATGATTCAGAAGTACGGACTCTTCGGATTGCCGCTGACCTACTGGCAGCAGGTCGACCTTGCGCCCATCCCCTTCGAGGACTGAACCATGCGCTACTTCGAGATTCGTGGTCCGGCCGAGAATGCGGAATCGCAATGGAGCGGGGAGTACCGGGCCCATCACCGCTGGCATCTGTCTGGAGTCGAGTGTCCCAGATACGGGGTCTGGGCCTGGATGGACGCGTTCCCCTCGGTGGACCTGTCACATGTCCCCGAACCAGTACTGTCCGAGTGGAAGGGCCCGACATCCCTGGAGGAATATAATCGACTGGTGGCCCTGGTTCGCCCCTTCGTTCCACCCGAGCTTCCCGTCAGGGCAGGCACTGCGTTCGGGCCCATGGTCGGAACCGCGAGAGGCAGGTTCGGGCCCATCACCTGCGACCCGCCGTGGGAAGTGGTCCTCCGTGAGGACGCAGTCGAACTGCTCAAGTCCGAAGGTCTGATCGGAGTCATCGCGGTCCGGATGGAACTCAGGTCCCGTCGAAGCACCACGCCCGCACTCTACGAACTGGAGTCGCGCCCCCTCGCGAGGCTGCATCCCGACTGCATCGGAGAATGGAAGACGCCCGCGTGTGACATCTGCGGCCGGCCCGAGTCGTTCTCCCTGCCGCCGAAGCGCTGGCTGCTGCGCTCCTCCATTCCGGAAGGGCTCGACGTCTTCGGCATCGAAGGCGCGAACCCGCGCGTCGTCAGCGAGCGCTTCGTCGAAGTCATCCAGCGCCTGGGCCCTGCGGACGTCACCTACCGCGAACTGCCCTCCGCCGACTGATCCGTCACATCCCGCCGCCCGGGCTCGCCAGCCGCAGGTGCGAGTGCAGCGTCTCCGCTCGCAGGTACAGGAACTGCGCGTCGCCGAACGACAGCGCGTCCCCGTCCGTGAGCAGCCGCACCTCGCCCTCGCCCAGCGCCGCCGCGTTCAGCCAGGTCCCGTTCATCGAACCCAGGTCGTGCACCGAGCACGTCCCCTGCTGCTCGTGCCAGCGCAGCACCGCATGCTGCTTCGACACCGACGGGTCATGCACCATCAGCGCACACCCCTCCATGCGCCCCACCTTCAACTCCTGCCCGTCCGACTCCGGCGCCAGGAAGTGCACCTCCAGCGAGTCGAACCCCTGGAGCATCACCAGCAACCGGTCCACCAGCCGCGACCGGTGCGCCATGCCCACCGTGCGCGCTTCCGCCAGTCGCAACGCGACCTGCTGGAACACCGGCTCCGGGGGCTGCTGGATGAGCACCACCGGTCCAGAGGCTTCCAGGAACGCCTGGACGGGGGCGTAGGCGAACGGGCGGAGCTGTTGGACGGAAGGCATCACCCCCCTACCGTACCCCCAGCCC